>JAGQZA010000129.1 GCA_020435805.1 Flavobacteriaceae bacterium | reverse complement strand
ATAAAATAGCATTTGCTTCTCCTTTTGCTTTTCTCCGAATTTGTTCTGCAAGGGCCTCGGCATCTATTTCAACTTTGCTTTTATCAATTTCAGCTGGAACAATGATGTCGGCTATTTGCGAGGAACGTTCTCTTTCTGCTCTGGCATTTTCAGCTAATTGTTCTGCTGCATATGCTTCCTCTAAGGCTTTAGCGGATTGTACTTTTTCAGATGCAATGGCAATCCTTTCCGCCTCTGCTTCCTTCAAACGTCGTTGGGCATTGGAATTAGCAATGTCAATTTGAGCAATATTCTCACCATCAACTGCTTTTGCATTTGCTGCTGCCACCTTAGTTCTTTGATCTTGAACAGCATTTGCCTCCCCAATAGAACCGTCTCTGTTTTTTTCGGCAACCGATTTACGAGCGGCATTAATGGCGTGAGCAGCAGCTTCTTTTCCAAGTGCTTCAATATATCCAGATTCGTCAACAATATCGGTAATATTTACGTTTATTAATTTTAACCCAACCTTTTTAAGTTCAGACTCAACACTTTGAGAAATATTTGCCAAGAATTTATCCCTGTCTGCATTAATTTCCTCAATATCCATTGAAGCGACTACCAACCTTAATTGTCCAAAAATGATTTCTTTTGCCAATTCTTGAATTTCTGGAAGCCCTAAACCCAGGAGCCGTTCAGCAGCATTTTGCATTACTCCGGGTTCTGTGGAAACCCCAATAGTAAACCTGGAGGGTACATTGACACGAATATTTTGTTTGGAGAGTGCATTCACAAGATTAACTTCAATGGAAATAGGGGTTAAATCAAGAAATTCATAATCCTGAATGACGGGAAAAATAAATGCTGCTCCTCCATGGATACATTTGGCAGATTGTCCACCTCCCACTTTTCCATAAACAACAAGAATTCTATCGGACGGACATCTTTTATATCTTTTAATAAGGGTAATTAAAAGAATGAAAATGAATAGAACTGCTAATACAATTCCTACAAGACCAGCAAACCCGTTCATTTGCCCAAAAATTAAGTGTAACATAATTATTTATTCTGAGGTTCTACAATTAGTAATCCATTTGAAGTAACTTCAATAACCTTAATTATCGTTCCTTGAGGTAAATCATTTTTGTAATCGGTTAGGGCTTCTAACTCACGTAATGAATTTTGCACTCGAATGTGTACCTTACCCATTCTTGAACGACTAGCACCAATAGTTAAATAGACTTCACCTATAGAGTTAAGCGCATTTTCAATTTTTAAAGTTCCACTATCTGCAAGCTTACTAATAAACTTAAACAATAATGCCATTATAAACATCATGACAAGACCACAAAATATGGAAACAAGAATGGTTATTATATTTGAATATTCTGCATCAATACAGGCTATTCCACTCCATCCAAAAATGGTAAAAAAGGCAACCATATTCTTAAAAGTAAAAAATTGAAAACCAGCACCTGTATCTGAGTCTATTTCGGTGTCTGCACCCCCAATATCACTAGTTTCACTACCCATGAATGCTAACGCTAAAACTATTAGAAAAACGAAGGTTGAAACCCCCGAAATAATCCAATAAATTTTTTCAAACGAACTTAATACTGAAAACCATTCTGACATTTGCTGAAGTGTTAGAAATACTAAAATAATTAAATTGCCTTTACTATTGACAATTATTTACCTAATAAGTCTATATATATTAAAATTTGTTACTTTCCTTTAAAAAGGAATCCCATCATCCCCATCACTTGGGGTAACATCATCATTCATAGAACTTCCAAAAGCCTCATCGGGAGAGGGCAGGTTGGAGGGTTTAAAGGTATCATCATTGGCCGCATCGTTCATTCGAGAATAAATTTCAGTGGGGAAATCGAAGGTTTCCAGATTCTCAAAACGACCCAAATGTCCTACAAACTTTAAGCGTATTTCATCTAATCCCCCATTACGGTGCTTCGCAACAATAAATTCGGCTTGTCCGGCAGTTGGGGTTCGCTCTTCGTCATCCCATTCATCAATCTTGTAATATTCGGGACGGTAGATAAAACTTACAATATCGGCATCCTGCTCAATAGCACCCGATTCCCGAAGGTCACTCAATAAAGGTCGTTTGCTTCCTCCACGGGTTTCCACTGCGCGGGATAATTGCGACAAGGCAATAACAGGAACATTCAATTCTTTAGCCAAGGCTTTTAAATTTCGGGATATGGTAGAAATTTCCTGTTCTCTATTTCCACCCCCTTTTTGACTAGTTCCTGCCGTCATTAACTGAAGGTAATCAATCATAATCAATTTAATGCCGTGCTGTGATGCCAATCGACGGGCTTTGGCACGTAAATCGAAAATAGAAAGCGAAGGGGTATCATCAATATACAAAGGGGCAGTTTCGAGTCCTTTTACTTTTACATTGAGTTGTTCCCACTCGTGTTTTTCAAGGTTTCCGGTTCGAAGTTTTTCTGAAGAAAGTCCTGTTTCCGAAGAAATCAATCGGGTAATTAATTGCACCGAAGACATTTCCAAAGAGAAAAATGCTACCGGAATATTATAATTCACTGCCATATTACGTGCCATGGAAAGCGTCAACGCTGTTTTACCCATCCCTGGACGTGCAGCAATAATAATCAAATCACTGGGTTGCCAGCCGGAAGTCAATTTATCTACTTGGGTGAATCCAGATGGAATCCCGGAAAGTCCCTCTTTATTAGCAATTTCTTCAATGCGCTTTTTTGCCTGAATCACCAAACTTTGCGCTGTTTCGGAAGATCGTTTTAAATTGCCTTGGGTAACTTCGTACAATTTGGATTCGGCAGTATCGAGCAGATCAAAAACATCGGTGCCTTCATCGTAGGATTCTTCAATAATCTCGTTGGAAATTTTAATTAAACTTCGCTGAATGTATTTCTGAAGAATGATGCGTGCATGGAACTCAATGTGCGCCGAAGAAGACACTTTTTGGGTAAGTTGAATAAGATAAAATTCCCCTCCCACAATATCCAGCTTTTTTTCTTTTTTAAGCTGTGCCGAAACCGTTAATAAGTCCACCGGCTCACTATTTTGAAAGAGTTTATAGATGGCTTCAAAAATATGCTGATGGGCTTCTTTGTAAAATACCTCCGGATGAAGAATATCGATAACCTCATCCACTCCTTTCTTATCAATCATCATCGCGCCAAGCACAACTTCTTCTAAATCAACAGCTTGCGGTGGAAGTTTTCCTTTTTCCAAAGAAATTACTTGGGCCGAGCGGCTTACATAAGAGGTTTGAGGTTGTACTTTTTCCATAAGGCGAATGTAAAAAAATTGTTAAGCACAAGGCTATTTTTTTTGAATTAGCTGTCCACCATCCGTTAACAATCGAACTGTTTATAAGTTACAAATATTGTTGATAACGAAAAAAAAATCCGATGTAAAAACAACGGATTTTTGAAAGGGGTTGTTATTGTTGGAATTAGCTTTTGAACTCTCCCATTTTAGAATATTTATCCATACGTTTTTCAACCAAATTTGCTGGGGATAAGTTCTTCAATTCATCGTATGAATTTTCAATGGCTTTTGCCACGGCCATAAATGCTCCTTCTCGGTCACTATGTGCTCCACCCAGAGGTTCTTTTATAATTTGGTCGATGAGCTTTAATTTTTTCATATCGGCTGCTGTTAGTTTAAGGGCTTCTGCAGCTTGCTCTTTAAATTCCCAACTGCGCCATAAAATAGAGGAACAACTTTCGGGAGAAATTACCGAATACCATGTATTTTCCATCATTAAAACCTGATCGCCCACGCCAATTCCCAATGCTCCACCACTGGCCCCTTCACCAATAATCACTACAATAATGGGTACTTCGAGACGGGTCATTTCCAAAATATTTCGGGCTATGGCTTCGCCTTGTCCGCGCTCTTCGGCTTCCAGACCCGGATAGGCCCCGGGAGTGTCTATTAGGGTCACTACCGGAATTCCAAATTTTTCTGCCGATTTCATTAACCGTAGTGCTTTTCTGTACCCTTCGGGGTTTGCCATTCCAAAATTACGGTATTGGCGGGTTTTGGTATTGTATCCTTTTTGTTGACCAATAAACATATAACTTTGATCCCCAATTTTTCCCAAGCCCCCTACCATGGCTTTATCATCCTTAAAACTACGATCCCCGTGTAGTTCTAAAAAAGAATCCCCACATATGGCTCTAATATAATCCATAGTGTAGGGACGGTCTGGATGGCGCGATAATTGAACGCGTTGCCAAGGGGTTAAATTTTTATAAATTTCCTTTTTGGTTTCAACCAGTTTTTTTTCAATTTGTTTGCAGGTGTTGGAGACATCCACATCGCTTTCTTCTCCTATGAGGCAAGCTTTTTCATACTGTTCCTGCAATTCTTTAATAGGCAATTCAAAATCAAGATATTCCATAATTTCTCTTGCTGAAGTTTGATTCTTGTACGCTACAAATATAAAGTTTTGTTGTTAGGTATGGGGTATTTCCTTGTTTTTTCTGTAGGCTTTCATCTTAAGGACACCATTTAATAGTACGGTTGCTAAAATGATTAGGGCGCCGTAATAAAACTGTGGGCTCATATTTTCGGAATCCCCCAAAATCCACAAGGCTAAGATAATTCCATAGACGGGTTCCAAGTTTATGGTAAGCATCACGGTGAAAGGTGACAGCCAACGCATGACATGCACCGACGCTATGAAAGCATACGCTGTACAAATTGAAGCTAGAATAAATAGATACCCCCAATCTGAAAGGGAAACTTTGAAAAATTCAGCAGTAAAACTTCCAGAAAATACCAAGAAAATAGTAATGCAAAATACCCCAAAAATAAGTTCGTACATAGAAATAACCGAAGCTTCGTACCTTTTGGCATAATTGCCATTAAGCACCGCAAAAAGGCCGCTTAAAAAAGCTGAAATCAAGGCTAACACAATTCCTAACAGATAGTCGGTACTGGCTTTGAATATGATAAATAATCCTACCATGGCAATGAAACCAAAAAGGACTTCATAAAAAATGATTTTCCGTTTAAAAAAAATGGGCTCTAAGAGCGAGGTAAAAAAAGCTCCTGTGGACATCACCGCTAAAGTAACCGACACATTGGACACTTTAATAGCCCCAAAAAAAGTGAGCCAATGCAAAGCAATGACCAATCCGGCAATAAAAAACCCAACAATTACTTTTCGGGGAAAACGAAGTTTCTTTTTGGTGAGCCAAACATACAAAATCACCAAAATACTTGCCATTCCCATACGATACCAAACTAAAGGAACCGCTTCCAAAGAAATCAACGCTCCCAAAACCGCCGTAAATCCCCACACAAAAACAATAAGGTGTAGATGGAGGTAATTAAGCAATTTATCGTTTCGCATTCCGTAGGAGATAAATGGCTAAAATTCCGAAAACAAAATTAGGAAACCAAGTAGCCAAAAAGGGCGAAAAGGTACTTTGTTCGGCAATGGTACCAAAAATTTTGTCGAAGAAAACAAAAATCATCCCAATGCCTATTCCTATGGCTAGATTTATCCCCATTCCCCCTCTTCTTTTTATGGAAGAAACTGCCACTGCGATAATAGTTAAAATATAGGCCGAAACCGGCAAACTCCACCGTTTGTAGCGCACTACTTCATAACGGTTGATATACGAAGACCCTTTCGCTTTTTCGCGTGCAATAAAGGTATTGAGTTCTGTAAAATTAAGTGTTTCGGCGATATATTCTACCGGAGTTAAATCTTCTATCTCAAAAGGAAAAATAGTATCTTTTTTAGGTTGAGATACGATAGAATCTTCCCGAGCTCCAATAATTCTTTTAGTATAATTATGTAGTGTATAGGTAGAATCTGCCTCATTGTAAACAATTCTGCTTGCGGCCAATTTATAGGTCATTTTATTGCCTTCAAAATGCTCTAATGAAAAGTTATTTCCCGATTTTTCTTTCACATTAAAATAGTTCACATAAATGTATTCCTTATCATTTATTTGGCGATATACATTAGCTTGTTCCCTATCCTTCCCTCTACTTTTATTGAGGTATTGGTAACTAAATTCATTAAAGCCTTTACTTGCTGAAGGCGCTAAATAATTCCCCAGAAAAAAAGCACCAACGCACACTAGGGTTGCCCCAATAAAATAGGGTCGCAAAAACCGATAATACGAAACCCCACTACTCAAAAAAGCAATGACTTCAGTATTATTGGCCAATTTGGAGGTAAACCAAATAATGGAAAGAAATAAAAAAAGGGGAAACAATAGGTTAGCAAAATAGATGGTAAAATCTATATAATAGAGTGCCACTTGAATAAAAGGAACCTCGTTTGCGAGGATTTTATCGATTTTTTCAGCCAGATTGATGGTAATCCCGATAGGAATAAAAAGCAGTAATAGCAGGAAAAAGGTTCCTAAATACTTTCGTAAAATATACCTATCAAGAATACTTAACATTACAATCTATTATTCATATTATGTACCATGGTATTTTTCCAAGGTAAAAAATCTCCTGCTAAGATATGCTTTCTCGCCTCGCGAACCAACCACAAGTAAAACCCTAAATTATGAATAGTAGCAATTTGTTTTCCCAGCATTTCATTGACTGTAAAAAGATGTCGTAAATACGCCTTGCTATAGGCAGTATCTACCCAAGTGATTCCCATTTCATCTATTACTGAAAAATCGGCTTCCCACTTTTTATTTTTGATATTGATGGTTCCATTGACTGTAAAAAGCATTCCATTTCGGGCATTTCGGGTA
>JAGQZA010000128.1 GCA_020435805.1 Flavobacteriaceae bacterium | reverse complement strand
CCGGTATATGAAGGAATTGGTGGAAGCGGGCTATGTGTATATTGCAACGCCGCCATTATACCTTGTTAAGAAAGGAAATAAAAAGGCTTATGCGTGGAATGATAAAGAACGGGATTCATTAAATGAGGAATTTGGCGGGAGTGCTAATATTCAGCGATATAAAGGGTTAGGGGAAATGAATGCTGAGCAACTTTGGGATACCACCATGAATCCTGAATTTAGAACGCTGCGTCAAGTAACCATTGATAATGGTACAGAAGCAGATCGAATTTTCTCTATGCTTATGGGCGATGAGGTTCCTCCCCGAAGAGAATTCATCGAGAAAAATGCCGTCTATGCCAATATTGATGCATAGGTCTTTCTTAAAAAATAATGCCCCCGTAAGGGGGTATTTTTTTGGTAGATTGTTATATCTTTAAAATTCAACCATACATAAGACAGCTATGAAAATACTTAAATTTTTTCTTCTCTTTTTGGGGTTTCAAACGGCCACGTTTTCGCAACAGTTAGAAAGTATTCTTTTGGCAGCGGCAGATGCAGAGAAACTAACCCAAGCCTATATCGACCCTGCCTTGAAAGGGGTGGTATATAGTATGAATGATGGTTGGTACACAACCGGAGAGACCCATAAACTTTTTGGCTTCGATATTACTATCGGGGCAAATTTGGCATTGGTTCCGGACAAAGACAAAGATTTTTTGTTCCGCACTTCCGATTATAATTTTGTTAGCTCTCAAATAGGGTCCCAAGAAAATGTGTCAACAGTTTTAGGAGACGATACCGATGGGACTGTTTTTGATGTTCGAATTCCTGTGGGAGACGGAACTTTTAAAGTAGCTCAATTTGAAATGCCCGGGGGAATTGGAGAAGATTTTCCGCTAAAAGGAGTTCCCGGTCCCATTGTACAAGTAGGATTTGGGATTCCCAAAAATACCGATGTAAAACTTCGTTTACTACCTAATATTGGTGTGAATGATAAGGTAAAAAGTTTCCTTATTGGTTTGGGATTGCAGCACAGTATCTCACAATATATCCCTGCAATGGATGAATCCCCCTTTAGTCTTAGTGCTTTGGTTGCCTATGGTCACACCAAAGTAACGTATGCTATTGATGATGAAGATACCACTGATGATGTAATTGTGGAAAATGGTGAAGCCGAATTTAAATTAAACACCTTATCACTTCAAGCCATTGGTTCGGTAGATTTAAAAATAGTCGATTTTTTTGCTTCCCTAGGCTTCGGAAAAGGAGGAAGCAAGTTAGCATTAAACGGGGATTATACTTTAAGCTACCAATTAGAAGACAGTAATGGAAATACAATCGGTACTGTTCAGGAGACAATCACGAATCCCTTAAATTTTAAGGCAAATGTCAATAGTGTGCGTTTAGGTTTAGGAACCCGTATTAATTTAAGTGTGTTTAAAATATTTGCCTCCTATACGCTACAGGAGTACAGTAATATTTCTGCCGGAATAGCTATAAGTGTACGGTAATAAAATAAATTATTGATTCCCCTTTTTGTTCTTCAATTATAGTAGGATGACTTCCAATAATTTGATACTTTTGCAGTGTCTGAAAATTCAGAAATAAAACAAATATTCACTTTAAAAATAGTTTCATGAAAGTTACCGTGGTAGGAGCAGGTGCTGTAGGTGCAAGTTGTGCCGAGTACATTGCCATTAAAGATTTTGCAAGCGAAGTAGTATTGCTGGACATTAAAGAAGGTTTTGCTGAAGGAAAAGCAATGGACCTTATGCAAACAGCTCCCTTAAATGGCTTTGACACCAAAATTACAGGAGTTACCAATGATTATTCTCAAACGGCAGGAAGCCAAATTTGTGTGATTACCTCCGGAATTCCAAGAAAGCCAGGAATGACCCGTGAGGAACTAATAGGTATTAATGCAGGCATTGTAAAAACGGTTGCTAACAATTTGGTGCAACATTCGCCCAATACTATTTTAATTGTAGTAAGTAACCCTATGGATACCATGACCTACTTAGCTCATAAAGTAACCGGGTTACCTAAAAACCGAATTATTGGTATGGGAGGAGCTTTAGATAGTGCACGTTTTAAGTACCGTTTGGCGGAAGCTTTGGGAGCGCCTCTAAGCGATGTGGATGGCATGGTAATTGGCGGGCATAGTGATACGGGGATGATTCCTTTAACTCGTTTAGCTACTCGTAACAGTGTTCCGGTTTCTAAATTTATTTCCGAAGAGCGTTTGCAACAAGTTTTGGAAGATACCAAAGTAGGAGGTGCAACGCTTACCAAATTATTAGGAACTTCGGCCTGGTATGCGCCGGGTGCCGCTGTTTCTGCTTTAGTACAAGCCATTGCTTGCGACCTTAAAAAACTATTCCCTTGTTCAGTTCTACTTGAAGGCGAATACGAGATGAAAGATATTTGTATAGGAGTACCTGTAATACTTGGTAAAAACGGAATTGAAAGCATTGTGGAAATTGAATTATCTGCTGCTGAAAAAGCACAAATGGCAGAAAGTGCGGAGGGTGTTAGAAATACGAATGCCTTGTTAGACGCTTAATCCAATTTATTTAACATATTCTCTGTAAAGACTGTAGCAATACAGTCTTTATTTTTTTATATTTGGCGCATGAACTGGAAATGGTTTGGTGGTATTTGTATTTTGGCATTGGCTTGCTTAGGAATTAATCTTGAGCAATCTCATGTTCCTAATCAAGAAATTGAACTTCAATTTAATACAAATCTAGTTCCTTCTTCCGAAGCCCAGGAGGCAATTACCCAAATAAAGCAGAAGTTACAATCTATAGGTGTTGAGAACATCTTTGAAGAGGTTCTTTCTGCGGGTACCGTTAAAATTACCTATTATAGTACCATTGATGTTTCCTTTGTAAAGGGACTTTTCAATACGGAAGAAGTTCTTTTTGTCGATTTTTCCAAGCCTATTCATAAAGGGACTCCTTTAGACATTCCTTTTTCAAAGAAAAGCACACCCTACGAACTACAAATTACTGAGATTTCGAAGGAAGCGTCCCATGATATAGGATGTAATGGTGTTTTAGTTGAAGTAAAAAGCGTTCGGGATCAATATCTCAATTCTCTTGCTTACGTTTTTGGTTCTGAAAATGATTTTTCTGCCAAAAAGCCTATTGAAATTGTTATCAATAATCTACAAGATTCCAGTGTAGTACTCATAGAAAATACTTCTTATAAAATCCCCGAAGTACGTGCAGGGCCATTTTCTTATTTAGTTTCCGCCGTTTAAAGTAGGTATTTAAAATACCATTTTTTAAAGACCGAAAAATTTCAATTTAATCCATTTTAATCATTGTCAGATAGTAAGGTAAATGATATATTTGCCGCTTTAAAAAATTTGACCAAAAAAATTAATCATGCAAAATAAAGGACTCATTACCGTATTTGCGATTCTTTTCGGATTGGTAAGCTTGTACCAATTATCCTTCACATTTATTTCAAATAAAGTAGAAGATAACGCAAAAGCATTTGCTACCGGTAAATTTGACGCTACCCAGCCTGCAGAACGTGCTGCAGCTGAGGCTCAATATCTAGATTCAGTAGCAACCCAAACTCAATTTTTAGGAATTGATTACAAAACAGCAAAAGAAAAAGAACTTAACAAAGGGCTTGACCTTAAAGGGGGGATTAACGTAATTCTTCAAGTGTCTGTAAAAGACATTTTAAAAGGATTGGCCAATAACACCAAACACCCTGGTTTTAATCAAGCGTTAGCAGATGCTACAGAGCTTCAGAAAAATTCGCAAAATACCTATCTCGAATCGTTCTTTGAAGCTTTTGAAGCACTTCCGGGAGAAAACAGATTAGCTTCTGCCGATATTTTCTTTAACAAAGGCTTGGAAGGTCAAATTGAAAGCGATATGACCAATGACCAAGTAAAACCAATTATTTCCCGCAAAATAGATGAATCTATCGCTTCAGCTTTTGAGGTATTGCGTAAGCGTATCGACAAGTTCGGGGTAACACAACCCAACCTTCAACGTTTGGGTAATTCAGGTAGAATTTTAGTGGAATTACCCGGTGCTAAGGATGTAGAGCGTGTTAAGAAGTTATTGCAAAGTACCGCCCAATTGGAATTTTGGGAAGTAGTGAAAGAGGAAGAGATAAGCAGCTTCATCTTGAGTGCTGATACAAAACTAAAAGACCTCCTTGTTTCCAAGAAAGATACAACTTCTATAGTTACAGACTCAACCCAAACTACCGAAGGTAGTGAAATTGAAGACCTGTTAGGGGGAGAAAAAGTAGATGAAACAGTTACCCCTGAAGATGCGAACCCAATATTATCAAAGGTGGTTCCTGCAAGAGCCAGTAACCCTGGTCTGGCAAGTTTCTCGGTGAAGGATACCGCTGTAATTAATAGCTATTTACGTATGCCCGAAATACGTTCTATGTTACCTGTTGAGTTGAGAAATACCAAATTTTTATGGAGTATTCCTGAATTCAATAATGATTTAGGGGAAGAAATTACCAGCTTGTATGCCATTAAAGGGAATAAAGACAATGTCCCTCAATTAAGTGGCGGTGTTATTGTAGATGCGCAACAATCTTATACCCAAGTGGGTCGTGTTTCGGTAACCATGCAAATGAATGGTACCGGAGCCAAAATTTGGGAAGATATGACCGAGTATGCGTACCAAAACGGAACACAAATAGCCGTAGTGTTGGACAATATTGTGTATTCTGCACCCGGAGTAAGTAACGGAAAGATTTCCGGAGGAAGAAGTGAAATTACCGGAGATTATACCATTACCGAAGCACAGGATTTGGCTAACGTATTACGTGCCGGTAAATTACCTGCGTCTGCCGATATCATTCAGGCAGAAGTGGTAGGCCCTACTTTAGGTCACGAAGCTATTAGCAGCGGTATTTTATCATTTGTTATTGCATTAGTCATTGTATTGCTTTGGATGATCTTTTACTACGGAAAAGCAGGTGCTTTTGCCGATGTTGCCTTAGCAGTAAACATCCTTTTCATCTTTGGAATATTAGCCGGGTTAGGTGCAGTACTTACACTTCCGGGTATTGCAGGTATTGTATTGACCATTGGTATGTCTGTAGATGCCAACGTACTTATTTTTGAACGAATTCGAGAAGAATTAGACAAAGGAAAATCGCAGCGCGATGCTATTAATGATGGTTTCAGTAATGCGTTATCTTCCATCTTGGACGCTAACATTACTACGGGTCTTACCGGTTTAATATTATTGGTGTTTGGTACAGGGCCTATTCAAGGATTTGCTACTACCTTATTAATTGGTATTTGTACTTCGTTGTTTACCGCCATCTTTGTAACAAGATTGTTTATTGACAGTTACACCAAAAACGGAAAGTCATTAACCTGTTCTACTGCCATTACCAAAAACTTATTCAAGAATGTAAATATCAAATTCCTTCAGAAAAGAAAAGTTGCTTACATTATTTCAGGTATCTTGTTGACTATTAGCCTTGGGTCGTTGTTTACTAATGGCTTAAACCAGGGGATTGATTTTGTAGGTGGAAGAACCTATACAGTACGTTTTGACAAAGATGTGAATGCTTTGGATATTCAAAATGATTTAATTGCTGCTTATGGTAGTGCCGAAGCCAAAACCTATGGAGGAAATAACCAATTGAAGATTTCTACCAAATATAAGATTGACGAAACCGGAAGTGAAGTAGATAGAGAAGTGGAAGAGAAACTCTACGAAGCTTTAAAACCAAACCTTCCAAGTGGAATGTCTTTTGAACAATTTGTGGGTGATGATGATGCCAAAATTGCAGGGAGAATGGAATATTATAAAGTGAGTCCTACTATTGCAGACGACATTAAAAAATCATCATTTTGGGCAGTATTAGGATCATTGGTAGTAGTGTTCTTGTATATCCTATTGCGTTTTAGAAGATGGCAATTCAGTTTGGGAGCTGTGGTTGCGGTATTCCACGATGTATTGATTGTATTGGGTATATTCTCTTTAACGTATAAGTTTATGCCGTTTAATATGGAAATTGACCAGTCGTTTATCGCTGCGATATTAACAGTAATTGGTTACTCGCTTAATGATACCGTGGTAGTTTTCGACCGTATTCGCGAATATTTTAACGAGCATGGTACTTGGAAAATGCCCAAAATTATCAATGGAGCTTTAAATAGTACTTTAAGCCGTACCTTAAATACTTCATTTACAACGCTTATAGTGTTGTTGTGTATGTTCTTATTAGGTGCCGAGTCTATCCGCGGACTATTGTTCGCTATTATTGTAGGGATTATTGTAGGTACCTATTCTTCGTTGTTTATTGCAACTCCAATTTTTTACGATACGGTAAAGAAAAAGGGGATTGATTTAAGCGACAAAAAGGAAGAAAGTGAAGTAGAATAACAAGATTTTATATAGAAAAAAACCCGCTTTAAAAGCGGGTTTTTTTATGCGTATAAGTAATAATTAATTTTTTGTGTACGATATAATATCTCCACCCTTTAACCCCCACTGGTCACTAAGCCCTGCATTTACTTCCAGTACATATTGAGCAGGACCTTCTGAAGGAAGCGAAGTTTCATTATAAGGCTGTGCGTTTTTTTGAATACTTACGACCCGTAAATTTGAATTTATATAAATTATATCAAGCGGAAACTCGGTATTTTTCATATAAAAGATCTTTCGTGATTCATGTTCAAAAATGAAGAGCATCCCCTGGTTGGGATCCATTCCTTTACGGTACATTAAACCGGTTTCCGTCTCATAATCAGTTTCGGCAATTTCAATATTCAGAGAGGCCAGTAGAGAGTCGTTTTCGGCTTTTTTTATAGTTAATTCTCCTTCTTTTTTGAAAGTTACTTCCTTTGTAA
>JAGQZA010000127.1 GCA_020435805.1 Flavobacteriaceae bacterium | reverse complement strand
TATTTGGCATCGTAGTTCAATGGATAGAATAGAAGTTTCCTAAACTTTAGATCCAGGTTCGATTCCTGGCGAGGCTACTTATACAATTTATTTTCTCAAGATATAACTTTTAAAGAAGCGGTTCGATTCTTCAAGCATTTCCTTAAAATCTTCAATATCAGTAAATGAATGGTCTGCTAAATTCCAAATTTTGTATTCTAAGTTCTTATTATGCTTTTTTATTTTATCTATCATTATCTGGGCATGTTCCGCCGGAACTGTTTTATCCAAACCCCCATGCATAATGAGCAAAGGGTTCTTTATTTTATCTGCATAGTTGATAGGTGATATTTTTTTAAGATATGATGGTTCATTGGAACCAAGTGCCGTATTCCAAAATTCATAGGAATAATAATTATCGTCATCTTTTTGCTTTTTCATCCAAGCTTTTATATCGGTAGGAGCTGCAATCGAAATTCCCGCATTAAATAAATCGGGATGTTTTGCCAAACAAAAATAAGTGGCGTACCCACCGTAACTATGACCAAAGATGAAAACATTTTCTTTGTCAAGCGAAAAACGTTCTAAAACAAATTGAGTGGCATCTACAATATCATTAATCATAACCTCATCAAGGCTATTAACCCCTGCCAAAACATGAGATTTTCCAAAACCGGTTGAGCCTCTATAATTAATTCGTAAAGTAGCATACCCTCTGGAAGTAAAATATTGTGCAAAATCATCCAGTCGCCAATAATCTCTAGCCCATGGGCCACCATGAGGTATTACCACCAACGGTACTTTTTCCTCTTTTTTTGTGTAAACAGGTAAATTAAAGTAACAAGGGATGTTATATTGATCTCGGGTTTTAGCAATTAAAACCTTTGACTTTGAAAGTGGATATTCATTTAATTCTTCATTGAAATGAAACATCACGGCATACTCATCTTCCTGAACATCATAAACCCCTATGTTCCCGGTTGAGGAATCATTCCATTGGTGAATTAACAATCTGTTCCCCGAAAGATCCAAATCTATAATTTCATTGAAAAACTCGGGATATTTAGTATTTAGCTTTGTTATTTTACTGGAAAAATTTGAAGATAGCCACTTGTATTTTGGTGTTAAACAGGTGTATTTGAAACCGGCAATTTCTGCATTTTCATAATCGAAAATAAAGTTAATTCCCTCTCCATCTAGATCTTTTACATCGCAATTAACATCGGCAACAAAGGTTTCCAATACAATTTCTTTTTCCATGTCATAACTAAACATCTCTCTTTTATCAGAAAATATATTTGAAGTTATGTAAATAATATTGGGGTTGTAACCAAACCCTTCAAAAGTTAAATATTGTTTTATGTGGGTTCTTGGGTCAATAGTAAAGGAGTACTGATTGCCTCCTAATTTAACTATAAAAGGAGTTAATGCTTTGGTTGTTGCATCATATTTATAATAATAGCTCATCCCTTTATCTGATATTTTTACAGCCATTCTAATATTCCCAAAAGCATCTGTTATCCAATGATTTACTTTGTATAGATCGGCATTCATAACAACAAACTCCTCGCCTGTATAAATGTTTATTTCTTTAATGGCTGCATGAAAATTACTATCATATGTTTGTACTAATATGAGATGTTTTTTATGAAATAAAAGGTTTATAATTGAATTGTAGCGAAGATTTTTTCCTAAATTCCATAAGGATGGTTTTCTTTTATAATCTATTCTACTCACAATTTCAACAGCATTAGAACCATCTATATCCACTGCCTTAATTGCCCCCATTGATTCATATATAATACGATTATCGGTAAGCCAATACACAGCATCGACTCCAAAAATATCAATGGGGATACGATGAATTAATTCGTACTTATCAATATCAATAATATTTAGAGTTATCGAACGACTAAAGAGATAACTTTCCTTATGTTTATCAATAACTTCAATATAATATTTTCCATTGGGGGAAATAGCAAAATGACTTCGATTGTTTTGCTTGTATAGAATATCTAATGGAACCTCGCGAGGGATACTATCTTGAGAATAGGTACTAATTCCTAAATAAAAAGCAAAAAATAAAAAGCAGAAAAGTTTTTGCATTCTTTAAAAAATAACCCTTTTAATATTTCCCTTTCAAATTATCAAGCATAATTCCAGTCATATCTTCCAGTGAAAATCGATGCGCCCAACCCCAATCTTCTCTAGCTTCACTATCATCGATGCTTTGCGGCCACGAATCGGCAATCGCCTGCCGAAAATCGGGTTCATAAGTGATTGTAAATTCTGGAATGTGTTGCTTGATACTTTCAGTAATTTCTTCAGGATTAAAGCTAATGGCCGAAAGATTATATGCGCTTCTATTTTTTATTTCTTTTGAAGGGGCTTCCATAATTTTAATCGTTGCCTCAATGGCATCTTCCATAAACATCATGGGCAGAGTAGTTTCAGCATTCAAAAAACAGATATATTTTTTATGCTTTAGAGCTTTATGGTAAATATCCACAGCATAATCTGTTGTTCCCCCTCCGGGTAGCGTTTTGTAACTAATTAACCCCGGATACCGGACGCTTCGTACATCTACCCCATATTTGTGAAAGTAATATTCGCACCAACGCTCTCCAGTTTGTTTGCTAATACCATATACTGTACTAGGCTCCATAACGGTTCGTTGTGGCGTGTGTGTTTTGGGGGTTGTGGGACCAAATACGGCTATGCTGGAAGGCCAAAATATTTTTTCAATCTTTTTCTCTTTTGCCAAGTTCAATACATTAAAAAGCGAATTCATATTCAAATTCCACGCTTTCATGGGGAATTTTTCACCTGTGGCAGACAGCATCGCTGCCATTAAATACACATCCGTAATTTCATGGCGGATCACCACATCTTCTATAGCACTATAATTGGTAGCGTCTAAAAGCTCAAAAGGGCCGCCTTTCATGAGCTCCTTATCGCCTTCCACAATATCGGAAGCTATTACTTTGTGTGCAGGATATAGCTCTCTTAATTTGGCTGTAAGCTCAGTTCCTATTTGACCGCAAGCACCTATGATAAGAATTCTTTTTTTCATCTAAATAAAATATTTTATAAAGTGGAAGACCCAATGTCCTGTTTATATATTATCGTTGAATATGTAAATTTTGGAGTAAATATAAGCATATCTCAAAGCTTCTTTTTAATTAATTTTTGCAGAAAGTTCATGGCAAGTCCTTTATATTTGCCAAGTTAGATGTACCATGAATTATTTATCATTTTATTTTATTGTTTTTTTTTTTTTTTTGTCTTGTAATAATTCCTCTTCGGAAGAAAATTTACAAGAAAACAAGGCTGTAGATACTATTGTTTTTGCTTCAAAAGATTTTACACTGCCTGCTTTAAACCCAAACGCCCTCGAAATTGTAGGAAATTGGCCTATTTTTCAAGAATTTAAGGCAGAAGCATTAGGTTTAAAAAACTTGCCTTTGGCAGATTTAAAATCTAAAACCGAAAGGCTTTTGACACAGGTTGATTCCCTTTCAAAAAATATTCCGGATACCCTTTTTTCAAATACCATTCAATCCAGAATAAGTATTGTAAAAACACGAATAAATTTACTAAAGCAAGAAATAAATAAAGGTAAAACCAACCCCGAGGAAATTGAAAAAAACCTTGAAGAAACCCAAAAATCGATTGCTACTTTTTTAGTTCATATAAACGAAAAAGTATTAAAAGACAAAATCGATTTTCAACGAAAAGATGATGAAGAAAAAGAACTTGAAAAACAACGTAAAACAAGAGATTCCGTTTTTGAACTTGAACTAAAAGATCAAAAAAAGCAATCTCCGTAACAAAAACTAGTAGTTTCTCTCAATAGCAGTGTTTCTACTAATATTATACCATTAAACATCTATATTCTATGAAAAAAATAATTCTTAATTCCCTCATGTTAGTAAGCATTTTGGCGATAACGGTTACTTCCTGTAAAGAAACAGATACGGCCAAAATTGATACGGAACCCCGCGGCATTATTCTTGCCAATATGGACACCTTGATTCATCCTTCCGATGATTTTTACAACTATGTAAACGGAACTTGGATGAAAAACACCGAAATCCCCGAAGATGAGGTTCGTTGGGGCGGATTTAATGTATTACGCAAGAAAACCGATCAAGATATGCTTTCTATCCTTGATAAAGCTTTAAAAAGTAAAACCTATGCCCCAGAAACAGACCAAGCAAAGGCACTTATGATTTATGAAACCGAGTTGGATACCGTCGCTAGAAATAATGCCGGCATACAGCCGCTTCAACCTATTTTGGATAAAATTGCAGCCATCAATACCCTGGAAGATTTTCAGAAAGTCATGAGCGAAAATACTGCCGAAGTATCGCAACCTTTCTTTGGCATTGCTGCTTTTTCAGACCCAAACGACAGTTCCATGAACGCATGTTACATTACCCCGGGAGGATTAGGGCTGCCAGACCGTGATTACTATACCAATACCGATGCAAAATCCATTGAAATAAGGCAACAATATGTAGATCACATTACTCGGATGCTTCAGTTTTTAGGAGATAACGAAACCGATGCCCGCCAACAAGCAGAAACTATTCTTGCTTTTGAAACCAAATTAGCAATACCACGTTTAGATAAGGTAGCGCGAAGAGATTTCAGAAATTTCAATAACCCACGTTCTATGGAACAAGTTCAAAAAATGGTCCCCTCTATTTCTTGGAAAAATGCATTTACAGCAATGGGAGTAACTAAAAAGGTTGACACTGTTATGGTCATGCAGCCTGCCTATATGGAAATGGTAGAAAAAACATTGAAAGAAGGTGATATTGCTACTTGGAAAACGGTGATGCGTTGGGCAACCCTTAATGATGCCGCAGGAATGCTTTCTACTGAAATTGACAAAGCCAATTGGGATTTTTACAGCAAAACCCTTCGAGGTGCCAAAAAGCAGAAATCTGCCGAAGAGCGTGCACTTGCTACGGTAAACAACACAGCAGGAGAAGCGTTAGGAAAATTGTATGTAGATGAAATGTTTCCGCCGGAAGCCAAGAAGAAAGCCGAAGATATGATTGCCAATGTGATTGATGCCTTTAAAGAACGTATCCAAAGACTAGATTGGATGGGTGACACTACAAAATTAAAAGCCATTGAAAAACTGGATAAATTTACCGTTAAAATAGGCTATCCAGACAAATGGAAAGATTACTCTGCAATGGCGGTAAAGCCCGAAAACAATTATTATCAAAATATGCTTGCCGTAAAACAATGGGATTTTAAGGAAAATCTTGATAAAATCAACGAGCCCGTAGATCGTACCGAGTGGGGCATGTCTCCGCAAACCGTAAATGCTTATTTTAACCCTTTTAACAACGAAATTGTATTTCCGGCAGCTATTCTTCAACCTCCTTTTTATGATTATAAAGCAGACGAAGCGGTAAATTATGGTGGAATTGGAGCTGTGATTGGACATGAGATTTCGCATGCCTTTGATGACAGTGGCTCCCGATTTGATGCTAATGGAAACTTAGTAAACTGGTGGACAGAGGCAGATTTGAATCAGTTTACAGAACGTGTTAATAAGCTCGCCGAACAATATGATAAAATAGAAGTTTTGGACAGTGTTTTTATTAACGGAAAATTTACTTCGGGTGAAAACATTGGTGATTTGGGAGGGTTATTAGGTGCATATGATGGGCTTCAGAAATTTTATAAAGAAGCCGGAAGACCCGAAAATATAGATGGCTTTACCGGGGAACAACGCTTTTTTATGAGCTGGGCCACCGTGTGGCGCACCAAACAGCGGGAGGAAGCCTTACGTACCCAAATACAAACCGATCCACATTCTCCCGGCCGCTACCGTGCCACACAACCGCTATTAAACATAGATGCTTTCTATGAAGCATTCAATATTAAGGAAGGGGATGGAATGTATATTAAACCCGAAGATCGAGTTAGGATTTGGTAATTATTCCTTTTTAACACACAAGTTAACACTAACCTTCCTAAGTTTTAGGAAGGTTTTTTATTAAAAAATTAGCTTTTGAAATGGATTTATGGAAAAAAATTAAGCGGATTAGTTTTTTAAAACTCCTTTCCTTTGGGTTTTTATTACTTCAAAAACCATTACTTATTATCCCAATTCTAAAAGCAACCAAAGCAGCTTTAAAAGCAAGTCAAAAAATGTATGGGTATGCGCATAACAAAAATGGAAAAGCGAATGCCTTTCGACATGCCTATTGGAACTTTCTTATTTGCCAAAAAACACTGAAATGGACCAAAAATTCGCAAAAAAGTACTATTTGGACTCAAAAAGTGGTAGATTTTTATGAAAAAGTAACAAAAAATGATCCATTAGATACAGCAATGGATATCCATAATAATGCAATTGGCAGAAACCATTTTTTGGCTTGTTTTAGTGAAAATTCATTCAATTCTATCGATTTTTTTAAAGAAATGGCCCAAAATGCTCAAAAAATCACCAAAATTGAAGAAATCAAGAATTTTAGTAATACCTTAGTGTACATTTCAGAATAAAAATGTTCAAAAATTATTTTAAAGGACTTAAAGCATACGCGGGTACCTTTTCACTCATTGGGAAATTGGGGCTATGGAAGTACTTTTTTGTCCCAATACTCATTAGCTTAGTGACAGCTATTAGTATAGGATTGTTGGCTTGGGGACTCTCTGATAACATAGGGACGCTATTTGCAAAAATTTGGGTTTGGGAATGGGGTTCAGAAACTTTCAGAACTATAAGTGACTTTGTTGCTGGAATTGCCATCATAGCTATTGGATTAGTCCTTTACAAACATATTATCCTGGCATTAAGTGCCCCTTTTATGGGTGTGGTTTCAGAAAATATAGAAACACACCTTACAGGAAGGCAAATAGCGCAAAAACCCTCTCAATTTTTAGCACTCCTATGGAGAGGAATTAGAGTAAACATCCGTAATTTATTAATGGAGCTACTATTTACTATTCCGGTTATTATTATTGGTTTTAT
>JAGQZA010000126.1 GCA_020435805.1 Flavobacteriaceae bacterium | reverse complement strand
CCTGGGCTGTCCGAAGATGAATCGGTTACAGGAACCGGCTCACCAATACAGGCAATTACAGGAGCAATATTGTCTTCTACAGTAACCACTGCGGTACAGGTAGAGGTATTCCCCGCTGCATCGGTAGCTATTACAGTTACATTGTTAGGACCAACCTCCATACAGCTAAAGTCTAAAGAAGGCACTGGAGGAGCAGGGCTTCCATAGTAGATAGTTCCATTCCAGATACGAGGGGTAAATACACTTCCCGTAAATAGTCCAGATACGGCAGATCCAAGCGATAAGCTAAGGTCTGCATTAGAGTAGCTAGTACTTCCAGGGGCGGGATTCGTTCCTGTTCCTGAGTACTGTGGACCAGCTTCAACCATTCTCAAACCGATACCGTATGTAATTCCTGCGCTAAGTGTGATAGGACTCACAAGGGTTACGTTGGAAGGATTATTGGTGCCTGCGCCAGTTCCGGAGCCGGTAGCCGTAAGCGTCCAAGCTCCCGGATTGGTTTGGTTGCCCACAAAAGTACCTACAAGGGTATAGACTTCAAGGTTAAAGGCAGAAGTACTGGAAGTATTCATGTCAAAGCCTGTAATTTCAATATCACTTGCACCCACGGTTAGGTCGTACATAACTACCCAACCAGGAGATCCTCCATTATTACTATTGAAAAGGGTGGTTATAGCACCTGAAGGTCCACCAATTCCTTGGAATTGCAAAGTGGTTCCGGGACAGTTGTCGGTTACTGAGGCAACATCCCCGGGAAGTACGGTCACATTTCCTGTGGCGTCAAGATCAACGGTAATATCTGAACAAGTAACCACAGGATCTTCTACATCAACCACGGTCACATCAAAAGTACAGGTAGAAGTATTACCATCGCTATCGGTTACTGAGGCAGTTACGGTAGTAGTTCCCACAGGGAAGAAGCTTCCGGTATCGGGTGTATAGACAATAGAACCAGAAATGTTACCATCTTCTGTATCCACAGCTACAGCGGCAAAGTTTACCACGGCACCACATTGTCCGACAGCATTGTCTGCTGTGATATTAGCAGGGCAGGAGATTACCGGCGGGTCGCCAATGACTAAAATTGGGTCGAATGTAATACAGAAACTGTTAAGAGTACCTACATCACCGCCCACGTCATCATTAATCTCTAAGGTCCAGTTTCCTGTAATACTTTGACCGTCAAAGATAGTATTTAAATCTACCCCGGGACCATCCCCAGCACCTACTGGAAATGTATTGCCACCTCCTTCAGCACGGTAATCTGCTAATGGTGGTCCTGAATCCCATCCGGTTATATTGTTTGCAGAGGCATCGGTAAAAAGCAAATCATCTACCACATCAAGGCCATTAACACCTCCATTGTCTGTGCACAAGGCCAAGCGTGTTCCAGCCGGAGATACAATTACAATTTCTAAGTCGGCTGCAAAAGTATGCACCAGATTTAAAGAAATATTAGAAATAGTAAAATCTACACCAATTACACCTGTATCCGGAACGTTTGCAATTGATGGGTTCATAAGCCCTGAAGTTCCTGTAGCTGGGATAGTTAAAGGAACATTACCACAAACTGTGGTAGGGCCTGTAGCAAGAATAGTCATCGCAAAGTTATTAGGTATTCCAAAGTTTCGTGTACAACCATTGTTTGCAGTAGCACTGCCGCATCTAGTGGCAAAGCCATTTCCAGTTTCACCTGCAGGCATAGCACCTATAACAGGGGTTTCACCTAGTCTCCAAAATACATCATTTCTACTTGCGGTAAGCATTACCGTAATAGTATTATCTACTTCAGCAGTGAGATCAACAGGAACGGGATAAGTTAAAGTTCTTTGATAAAGAGTTCCCAAGGTTCCGGGGGTAATGGTTTGAGTAAGTGTAGAACCAGGGACTAATATCCCTACACCAGACCCACAAGGTCCTGAGGCTCCGCTAGTGGGGCAGCCGGTGTAAATTCGAACCGTTAAGTCAAAATTAGCCGATGAAGCTAAATTAAAAAGATCTACCGTTATACTATTAATAAGTCTTTCAGTACCCGCCAAGACAATGGCATCTCCCATAGAATGGTTAGGGCCTCCAGCAGCTGTTGTAATTTCTGCCCCTTGGTTATTGCCATGGGTAGTATTGTAAACAACTGCATTTATTGCTCTATTTTGAGCAGGATTTGAAAAGGAATCATCAACCCCACGAGCGGTTGCAATATTTTCCCTTTGGGCATTAATTGTCCCCGAAGTGAGGAAAACAATAAATGCCAAAATAAAAAAAGTAGTTTTTTTCATATTGTTAAATTGATTAAAATTTATACCTAAAAGTAGCTGAAAAAATGATTCAGTAATTAAAAAGTAATAAATATTTTTCTATTGCTAAAAAGTGTAATTTTAAAGGTAAATTTTACCTTTTATCGATAAAAAATAGGATTTTTAATTTTCTCAATATTAGAAAGTTATATACGTTGCTGTTTTTTTTGAATGAAGGATGCTCGAAAGGATAAAAATGCAGAAAAAATGTGCTTTTTATGTTTTCAAAAAAATGAGTATTTATAAGAAAATATTTTGAAAACTATATTTAAAATTTAGTGTTAATTGATTTTGTGCTACCTTTGTAAATTCAATAAACCCCATGATTTCTACCCTTGAAATTGCTATTAAAGCCGCTATAGAAGGCGGTAAGGAAATTTTAAAAGTTTATCACACCCATTTTTCGGTTGAAGTTAAAGAAGATGCTTCGCCGTTGACTTTGGCAGATAAAAAGGCTAATGCAGTAATTACTACTTTTTTAAACGAAACAGATTTTCCTATTATTAGCGAAGAAAATAAACAAATCGATTTTTCCGAAAGAAGAAATTGGGACACTTGCTGGATTGTAGATCCTTTGGATGGTACCAAAGAATTTGTAAAGCGAAATGGAGAATTTACCGTTAACATTGCGCTTGTAAGAGCCGGAAAACCTATTTTAGGAGTTATTTATGTGCCCGTTTCAAAGGAATTGTATTTTAGTGCCGAAGGAGTTACTCCATCTAAAAAAGTAACCTTATCTCAAGATTATTCTTTTTCATTTATACTGAATCATTCAACAGTGCTCAAACCTTCAGAATATATAGAACCCATTGTTATTGTTGGTAGCCGTTCTCATTTAAACCAAGAAACACAAGAATATATTTCAGAAATTGAAAAGCAAAACACCATTGAGATGGTTTCTAAAGGAAGTTCGTTAAAATTTTGTTTGGTAGCAGAAGGGAAGGCACATTTGTACCCTCGATTTGCACCTACTATGGAGTGGGATACCGCTGCCGGACAAGCTATTTGTGAAGCCGTTGGGCTATCAGTAATCGATCAAGAGACTCAAAAGCCTTTGCGTTACAACAAGGAGAATTTGTTAAACCCGCATTTTTTAGTGAGTGCCTTATGAAAGCAAATTCGCATGCAAGACATGTTGTAAAGGCCATTACATGGAGAATTTTAGGTACTCTGGACACCATACTACTTTCATGGCTAATTACGGGAAATGCCATGACGGGAGTTAAAATTGGTTTTTCGGAAGTAATTACTAAAATGGTATTATATTATTTCCACGAGCG
Organism: Flavobacteriaceae bacterium; assembly: GCA_020435805.1. Classification (GTDB taxonomy): domain Bacteria; phylum Bacteroidota; class Bacteroidia; order Flavobacteriales; family Flavobacteriaceae; genus Halomarinibacterium. The sequence continues at coordinate 3,428 of JAGQZA010000126.1, read as the reverse complement.
AATTTGGTTTAAAATTAATTTGAGTAAAAGCGGGAAAATCCTTGAAAGCCGCAAGCGCCATTTGGCTAAAACAGTTACCTGGCGTGCTGTAGGAACAACAGATACGATGATTATTTCATGGATTATTTCGGGCAATCCGTTTACCGGGTTAAAAATTGGTTTTGCTGAATTAATTACTAAAATGTTTTTGTATTATCTTCACGAACGGGCTTGGTACCGAATTAATTTTGGATTGCAAAAGAGACACCTTCGAAATACCGAAAATCCAACTAATGAGTAATATTGTTCCACATCATTTTCAGGTAACTAAAAAAGACCGAAACCTACAAAAAGAACATGCATCATTTCTTGTTTGGTTTACGGGATTATCGGGTTCGGGTAAATCTACTATTGCCAATGCGTTAGAACATGCATTGGTTCTAAAAGGATACCACACCTATATTTTGGATGGCGATAATATTCGATCTGGATTAAATAAGAATTTATCCTTTTCTCCTGAGGATAGAACCGAAAACATTCGCCGTATTGCTGAAGTTGCCCACTTAATGGTAGATGCCGGCCTTATTGTGCTTTCTGCTTTTGTGTCTCCTTACCGAAAGGACCGTGAACAAGTAAAACAAATAGTAGGAGAAGAAAACTTTGTAGAAGTGTTTGTTAACACGCCTCTTGAAGCATGTGAAAAGCGTGATGTAAAAGGGCTCTACGCTAAAGCTCGGGCAGGGGAGATAAAAGATTTTACAGGGGTTAACGCCCCTTATGAAGCACCCGAAAATGCCGATATTGAAATAGACACTAGTGTTGTTTCGGTGGAAGAATCTATGCATATCATTTTTAAAGCCATTGCGAATAAATTACATTTGAAGCATGAGTAAGTATTATTTAAATTATTTAGACGAATTAGAATCGGAGGCCATTTACATTCTTCGTGAAGTATGGGCGCAGTTTCAAAATCCCGTGATTCTTTTTTCGGGAGGAAAAGATTCCATTGTAGTAACGCATTTAGCCAAAAAAGCATTTTATCCGGCCAAGATCCCTTTTGCGTTAATGCATGTAGATACAGGGCATAATTTTCCGGAGACCATTCAGTTTCGGGATCAATTAATAGAGGAATTTGGTGTACAACTTATTGTAGGTTCGGTTCAAGAATCCATAGACAAAGGGAGAGTGGCCGAAGAAAGAGGGAAAAATGCGACGCGAAATGCCCTTCAAATAACCACTCTTTTAGATGCTATTGAAGACAATAAAATAGACTGTGCTATTGGCGGCGGACGACGTGATGAAGAAAAAGCACGTGCCAAAGAACGATTTTTCTCACATCGTGATGACTTTGGCCAATGGGATCCAAAAAATCAGCGTCCCGAATTGTGGAATATTTTAAACGGAAAACATTTTGAGGGAGAACATTTTAGGGCTTTTCCTATCAGTAATTGGACAGAAATGGACGTTTGGAATTATATTTTACGAGAAAACATTTCTATCCCCAGTTTATATTTTGCACACGATAGGGAAGTAGTATGGCGCAACAATTCGTGGATTCCTGTTTCTGAATATTTGAAATTGGAAGAGGGCGAGACCATTCACAAAAAGAAAATCCGTTTCCGTACGCTGGGCGATATTACTATTACCGGGGGTATTGAAAGCGATGCAGATACCTTAGAGAAAATAGTTATGGAGGTTTCGGCGATGAAACAAACAGAGCGCGGTAACCGGAGTGATGATAAACGAAGTGAAACCTCTATGGAAGACCGGAAAAGACAGGGGTATTTTTAATAAGTTTAGAAGTTTAGAAGTTTAGAAGTTTAGAAGTTTAGGAGTTTAGAAGTTGAGGGGTTTAGAAGTAAATAATACATAATTGAATAAACAAATAATTGAATCATCGAATAATCCAAGAAATGACTATAGACAATAATCAATTATTACGATTTACCACAGCTGGGAGCGTGGATGACGGAAAAAGTACGCTAATAGGAAGGCTTTTGTACGATTCAAAATCCATTTTTGAAGACCAGTTGGAAGCCGTTTCTAACACCAGCAAACGAAAAGGGCATGAGGGGGTGGATTTGGCCTTGTTTACCGATGGTTTGAAGGATGAACGCGAACAGGGTATTACCATCGATGTGGCCTATCGTTATTTTACCACACCCAAGCGAAAATTTATTATTGCAGATACCCCGGGACATATTCAATATACCCGAAATATGGTTACGGGAGCTTCTACAGCCAATGCAGCACTCATTTTAATTGACGCCAGAAATGGTGTGATTGAACAAACCAAAAGACACACTTTTATTGCTTCATTGCTTCAAATTCCGCACGTAATTGTGTGTGTAAACAAAATGGATTTGGTGGATTATTCTGAAAAAGTATATGAAGATATTATTTCCCAATTTGAAGAATTTTCTTCAAAATTGTATGTAAAAGACATTCGGTTTTTACCCATTAGTGCCCTTAACGGCGATAATGTAGTGAACCGCAGCGAGCACATGCCTTGGTTTCAAGGAGCACCGCTTTTACATACCTTAGAGCATATTCATATAAGTAGTGACCTCAATAAAATTGATGCTCGTTTTCCTGTACAAACGGTATTACGACCGCAACGGGAGGGATTTATAGATTACCGAGGTTATGCGGGTAGGGTAGCCAGCGGAATTTTTAGACCCGGCGACGATGTAACCGTTTTGCCTTCGGGATTTACTTCAAAAGTAAAAACCATTGATACTTTTGAGGATTCGCTGGAAGAAGCTTATGCTCCAATGTCTATTTCCATGACGTTGGAAGACGATATTGATATTAGCCGAGGCGATATGATTGTTAAAACAAATAATCAGCCCGAGCCGATTCAGGAATTTGATGCCATGTTATGCTGGTTGAACAATCTGCCTGCCAGAGCTAGAGCAAAATACACTATTCTTCATACATCCAACGAGCAAAAGGCGATGATTAATGAAGTAGTTTACAAAATAGATATCAATACCTATAATAGGGACGAAGAGGATAAGGAATTGAAAATGAACGACATCGCTCGGATAAAAGTGCGCACTACACGCCCTTTGATGATTGATGAATATCGCGACAATAGAATTACAGGAAGCTTTGTTTTGATAGATGATGCTACCCATGAAACGGTGGCTGCAGGAATGATTTTATAGTATTATTTTTTTACAAAATTTGGTTTCACTTTAAATTCTGAAGTAGGATTTTCGCAAACCAACAACGTATAATTCTCTTTTTTAAAATCTTCAATTTTTTTAAGGCTATTGTTTTGGGCAAAAAATAGCCCGTTCATAAATTCAAAGAAATACCCATTATTTCTTCTACCCAATAATGTCTTTTTATACGGTTCATAAAAGTTGGTGTAGCCTAAATTTTTGAGCAGATTTATAATAATCATGTCGCCAGTTCCTGTTTTATTCAAGAATTCTAAAAAC
>JAGQZA010000125.1 GCA_020435805.1 Flavobacteriaceae bacterium | reverse complement strand
TATTGTCTTTTTAATTTTTTTAGGCTTACCGTGTTTTGCACAAAACGATACCCAACTAATAGAAGCTATAAAAGCCTATCAAGAAGAGCAGAATGAAGAATTTCGAAATCCGGAAACCTCTCCTTTAACGAAAGAGGCCCTAGAGCATTTTACCGCTTTGGAATTTTACCCCATAGATTTAAAGTATCGAGTGGAAGCTAATTTTGTTAGAACACCCAACGAAAAACCGTTCTTGATGAAAACTACCACCAATCGCTTGCCGGAATATGTAAAATATGGAGAAGCGCAATTTGAGATAGACGGAAAGGAATTAGAACTTACACTGTATAAAAGTACCAATTCTTATGGCGATCCGGAAAAATATGGAAATCAGTTGTTTTTACCTTTTACCGATTTAACCAGTGGTGATGGATCGTACGGCGGGGGTCGCTTTATGGATGTCACGATTCCTGAAGGAAGAACCATTATATTAGATTTCAACAAATCTTATAACCCTTATTGTGCCTATAACCATAAGTATTCGTGCCCCATTCCGCCCAAGGAAAATGATTTACAAGTACGTATTGAAGCAGGGGTAAAGGATTTTGGGGAGCATTAATCTACTACTCTTTTTAATGCCTGAGCAAATTTGTAGGCGCCAAACATGAAAGCTTTTCGCATTCTGTTAAGGCTGGGTCCTTTTCCTTCTCCATCTCCTTTTGTTTTATTATACGTACCCATAGCACGTTTAATTTGTGTAGAAAACAGAATTACTTCCGGGTTTGAAGTTTCTACAAAATCAACATGTAAGGTAACTTTTGCAGGTTGGTCAATAATTCCGGCGTCATACCCAAAATACATCCAGGCAACAGATACTTTCATGGTGTATTTAGGTGTGTTATCATTTTCAACAAAGGTTAGATCGTTTAATCGTTCGTTTAGTTCTGAAATAAAACTATTACCCCATATGGTTGATTTATGCTCATAATAACTGTCTAACCATTGTTTTGCTTCTGCTTCGTTGCTATGTGACGTTATTTTGGTTTGCATTTTTTCTAAAAAGAATGCTTCGGTAATTTCGCCGTCTATTTCTAAGTTGTTATAATAAAATTGGGTATTAATAATCTTTTCCGAAGTTAAAAAAGAAAGTGCCTTTTTATCAATATCTATCCGTTGGGCTGTACTTGTTGTTGAAAGTAGCAAACTAGAAATGAACAATAATGCTAAAGATTTATTTAAATAATTCATAAACGTTTAAAATAATTTGACAAGAAAAATACCTAAAAATACCATTAAGAACCCTATCACAAAACTTGCTAAGGTATAAATAGCAAATAGACTGAAGTCCCCATTTTTAAGAAACACATGGTTTTCGTACGCAAAGGTAGAGAAAGTGGTAAAGCCACCGCAAAACCCGGTTGCTAAAAGTAATAGGGTGTGTTCTGAAATAGTTTCGTTTTTAGCCGCCCAGCCTAAAATAAGCCCAATCAACAGGCTTCCCAGAATGTTTGCTGCAAAGGTCCCTAACGGAATTCCCGTTTGTGGATTATTCAAGAATTTTCCGAAGAGAAAACGCAGTACACTTCCTGCACCACCACCTAAAAAAACCAATAGGAGCTGCTTCATTTACGGTGCTTCAATGAGGTTATTATCTACCCGTAAATCCTTGAAGACAGGAAGGTAAATATGGGTTTCCCACTGTGCCGGATTGGGAATATCTCCCGGGTCGTTAGCATACACTTCAAACAGCTTATGAGCCGGATCTTTTACCAATTTATGAATGGTAATATAATCTTCGCCAGCTTTGTAAGCCTCCGCAAGGTTCACATAATTTCCTTTAAGCACTATTTTTAAGGCCGAAAGCGGCTCCATAAAACCACAAAGCACATCTCCTTGGGTAACGATTATTTTTTCAGCAACCGGAATTGCTGTAGAAAATATGGTGGTACCGTTAGCATCGTCCCATTCGTTATACAGGGTAAAAGGCATTCCTGTGGGTTGAATATTATTTTGTGTCATAAATTCGCTTACCTTACCCAACATAGCCCCCATTTTTTCTCCAATTTCTGAAGTTTTACTAGCAGCCGTCGTAAACATATAATACCCGCCGCCATAGTCTTTAATCCCCTCTACAGTAATGGTGTATTTTTTCATTTCCTCTTGTACTATAGCATCCATGTTGTCTAAACCTTTGTTGAACATGCCTTTCAGCATCCTTTCAAAAGGTTCTTTTTGAAACGCCATAAATACTTTTTCCATAAACGATTGTTCGCCCTTCATTCCCCAAGTAATTTCGGTTTCTCCCTTGTTTACGGGGGTAAATTTCCAATACACATCACTTTCACTATCGCCAAGGGGTGTGTTGAAGGTTATTTTCTGAAGAATGGAATCTTTTTCAGCCACTTGAAGGGTTTTCATGGCTCCGTTGCCTTCTACTTCGCTTTCCCAAGAGTAGGAAGCACCTTCGCCTTGCGTTTTTTCAGAAAAATTCATTTTTATATTGGGGTCGTTTTCCATCCATGGTCCCCAATCCTGCCAATTTTTATAATCGTTTGCTTGGTTAAATAATAAATCTACCGGAGCATGTATCGTTTTTGTAACAGCAACATCAAACGTTCCGTCTTTGGTTCCAAAATATACCGAAGCACCTACAATAACGATAAGCAATAAAAAAAACAGGTATTTAAGGATTTTCATTTTTATTGGTTTAGGTTCGCCACGCTAAGATAATTAAAATGTTTGTTTACTTCACTTTAGCAGGTATAAAGACCACTTATTATTTGTACATTTGTGAAAATTAAAAACCAAAAATTCATTATGAAACATACGTATGTATTTATGTTAGCCTTATCAAGTGTGTTGTTTTTTTCCTGTAAAGATTCGGGAAAAGAAGAGCCACAAGTTGCTGAAGTAGAAACGGCTGTTCCGTTTGATTACAATGTAACCCAATTTGCCGATTTACGGGTATTGCGTTACCAAATACCCAGCTGGGATAACCTAACACTCAAAGAACAAAAACTGGTGTATTATCTTACCCAAGCGGGTCTTGCCGGGCGGGATATTATTTGGGATCAAAATTATCGTCACAACTTAACCATCCGTAAGGCATTGGAGCAAGTTTATACTTCTTTTGAAGGAGATAAAACAACAGACAACTGGAAAAATTTTGAAACCTATTTAAAGCGCGTTTGGTTTAGTAACGGAATTCACCACCACTATTCTAACGATAAAATTAAACCCGATTTTTCTTCAGAATATTTAAATGAATTATTGGCAGCGACCAATACTACTTTGGAAGGAGAAGCATTTGATGTAATCTTCAACGATAAAGATGCCAAAAAAGTAAATCAGGCAAAAGGAGTGGATAACGTATTGGAAAGTGCCGTAAATTTTTATGGTCCCGATGTAACCACCAAAGAGGTGGAAACTTTTTATGCCAACATGAAATCTCCAAATCCAGAAAAGCCTCTTTCTTTTGGATTGAATTCAAAGTTGGTAAAAGAAAATGGCCAATTAAAAGAATTGACTTATAAATCAGGCGGATTGTATGGGTCGGCTATTGATAAAATAGTTGGATGGTTGGAGAAAGCACAAGGTGTTGCCGAAAACCAAGCGCAAGGCGATGCCCTTGGGTTGTTAATTCAGTATTACAAAACCGGCGATTTACAAATCTGGGACGACTACAATGTGGCCTGGACAGCTGCTACCGAAGGAAATATTGATTACATCAATAGTTTTATTGAAGTATATAATGACCCTATTGGCTATCGCGGTTCCTACGAAACCATAGTACAAATCAAGGATTTCGATATGTCTCAAAAAATGGCGGTATTGTCTGAAAATGCTCAGTGGTTTGAAGACAATTCCCCGTTGATGGAAGAACATAAAAAGAAAAATGTGGTTGGCGTATCTTACAAAGTAGTTCAGGTAGCAGGAGAAGCAGGGGATGCTTCGCCCAGTACGCCTATTGGGGTAAATTTACCCAACGCTAACTGGATTCGCGCTGCCGTGGGAAGTAAGTCGGTGTCTTTGGGCAACATTATTGGAGCGTATAACAATGCAGCAAGCTCCGGTAGATTACAGGAATTTGTAAACGATTCTACCGAATTAGCACTAGAAGAAGAATACGGACAAATAGGCGATAAATTACATACGGCACTTCACGAAGTGATTGGTCACGCTTCTGGACAATTAAACCCCGGAGTTGGTGAAACTAAGGAGACCCTTAAAAACTATGCTTCTACTTTGGAAGAAGGACGTGCCGATTTAGTAGGATTGTACTATTTATACAGCCCAAAATTACAAGAGCTTGGCTTAGTGGACGATTGGAAGAAAAATGGAATGGCTGCCTACGATGGGTATATTCGTAATGGGTTAATGACACAGTTAATTCGTTTAAATCTTGGAGATGATGTAGAAGAAGCGCACATGCGTAACCGCCAATGGGTAAGTGCTTGGGCCTTTGAAAAAGGAAAAGCAGACAATGTGATTGAAAAGATTACCCGTGATGGAAAAACCTATTTCAACATTAACGACTATGATAAACTACACGAGTTGTTTGGACAATTGCTTCGCGAAACCCAACGTATAAAAAGCGAAGGCGATTTTGAAGCCGTACAAGCTTTAGTAGAGGGATATGGGGTAAAAGTGGATCAAGCCCTTCACGCAGAAGTGTTAGAGCGTAATAAGCAATTTACGTCTGCACCGTACAGCGGATTTGTAAACCCAATGATTGTTCCTACCATGGATGAGAATGGTGAAATTACCGGATTTACAATTCAACAACCCGCTACGTTTGAAGAGCAAATGTTGTATTATAGCAAAACCTATTCAAACTTGTAAGAACTTGTATTTCTGAACTAAAAAAGCCTCCCACCGGGAGGCTTTTTTTATTGTTTCAAATATATTTTAGCAGCTAAAAGCAAAAAGACAAAAACCACAAAACCAATTAAAACCCAAAAGCTACCCTTAAAATATTTTCGGTGTAATTTTTTATCTTTTTGATAACTAAAGACCATCACACTTACAAAGACCACAAAAAAACAAATTGCAAAGATAAGTTGGCCGATAGAAAACATAAATTATTGTAGTTTTATCGTTACAAAAATATTAAAATAAAATAGGTTTCGACTACGCTCAACCTGACAAATAATAACATTATGAAGAATAAAATTGCTGCTGTTCACGAATTTCACACCGCCTTTGGATTAGGCATTAAAAATATCCCCACTGCCGATTTAGGAGAAGACAAAAACTTATTGCGTTATAAACTCATGCGTGAAGAGAATGAAGAATATTTGGAGGCGGCCAATAATAATGACTTAGTTGAAGTAGCCGATGCTTTGGGAGATATGCTGTATATTCTCTGCGGAACCATCATCGAGCACGGGCTACAACATAAAATTGAAGAAGTTTTTGAGGAAATCCAACGAAGTAATATGAGCAAATTGGGAGCCGACGGAAAACCTATTTATCGTGAAGACGGAAAAGTATTAAAAGGGCCTAACTACTTTAAACCCAATATCGAAACCATTCTAAATAAATAATTCTTTCCTTCCCCTTTGGGGAAGGTGTCCGTAGAACGGAAGGGGACTACACCACTTTATATCGCCACCCGAAGGGATCTTCGGAGAGATTGTACTGTATATCGGTAAGTTGTTTTTTAAATCGTAAAGCGTAGCTATCGGTAAGTTTAGGTAACTCATATAGCACCTCAGTAAAACTAAAGGCACTTACAGGGCTTATTACGGCTGCCGTACCCGATCCAAAAATCTCTTTTAAAGTGCCATCATGGGAGGCAGTAATCAATTCGGAGACGGTTAGTTTTCGTTCTTCCACCAAAACCCCTGCTCTTTGAGCCAATGCAATCACGCTTTTACGAGTAACACCATCTAGAATGCGGTCACTGGTAGGAGCCGTAATTAGGGTATCATTAATTCGGAAAAAGACATTCATAGTTCCGGCTTCTTCCAAATATTGGTGTGTGTCTGCATCGGTCCAAATCACTTGCTGAAAACCTTTCTCCTTGGCAAGATTAGTTGGGAAAAATTGAGCCGCATAATTTCCGGCAGCTTTGGCAAAACCAACACCGCCATTGGCAGAACGACTGTACTTTTCGGCCACCACAACTTTAAGTTCTCCAGAATAATAAGCACTTACGGGAGAAACAATAATCATAAATTTATATTCATTGGATGGCGACGCCGAAACACAATTTTCATTGGCAATCACAAAAGGGCGAATGTAGAGTGAGTTGCCCACTCCGGTTTGTGCCCATGCTTTATCAAGATTCAATAAGGTTTCCAAAGCTTCAAAGAAGAGTGCTTCCGGAAATTCAGGAATAGCTAATCTTTTGGAAGAGATATTAATTCGTTTCAGATTTTCAATAGGTCTAAAAAGAAAAATAGATCCATCGGCATCTTTATACGCTTTCATTCCTTCAAATACCGCTTGGCCATAATGAAAAACTTTGGAGGCCGGATAGATACTAAGGGGTCCATACGGTTTTATGGTAGGGTTTTGCCAAGCACCATTTTTAAAATCACACTCAAACATGTGATCGGTAAAAGTGACTCCAAAAGTTAGGTTTGAAAAATCGACGCTACTTATTCTGGAAGTAGCTGTTTTTTCAATAGACAAGGTATATTCTTTGGTAAGACTCATGAAATGTGTTTGAGCTTCAAAATTAGTTAAAAAAATGGGCAATTAAAACCCAAAAAAGTAATAAAATTGCAGTATCTTTTAAAATCGATTAAAATTTAAATTACTCATGAAGAAAATTGTCTTTTTATTAATAACAGCTATGACTCTTATAGCTTGTAAAAATGCTTCCGAAGCGAACAACAATACAGATGAATCAGTTACTGCTGAAGTAGAAGAAGTTTCGGTAGCCTATCAAACTTTTGGGGAAGGATTTGATGCTGAAGGAATTCTTACCAAAGATGAAATGATTAAGGAATATCAAAACCTTAAAGAAGGAGATACCGTGGAGGTTCGGTTTACTTCAAAAGTAAATAGTGTTTGTCAGGCCAAAGGATGTTGGATGCGATTGG
>JAGQZA010000124.1 GCA_020435805.1 Flavobacteriaceae bacterium | reverse complement strand
TTAGGCCCCCTTAATGGTGGAATTCTCTTAGCTGTAGGTCTTATTACGGAAGCAATCATTTTCGCTATCTCTGCTTTTGAGCCTGTAGATGACGATTTAGATTGGTCTTTAGTATATCCTGAATTAGCCGGAGGTAAAGGAAAAGAAAAAGAAGCCCCAAAAGATGCACAAGGAATCCTTTCTAAAAAATTAGATGAAATGCTGAAAGAAGCTAAAATTGATTCTGAATTAATGAGTAGCTTAGGAAACAGCATTCGATCTTTTGAAGGTGCTGCTAAAGGTATGGCCCCAACTGCCGAAGCAATGAATTCTACCAAGAAGTACAGTGAAGAGATGGCATTGGCTGCCGCTCAAATGGAATCCCTAAACAGCTTGTACAAAGTTCAAGTAGAATCTACCAGCCGTCAAGCTGAAGTGAACGAAAGAGTTGTTGAAAACGCAGAACAACTAAAAGCACAAATGGAGCATTTAGCAACTAACTTATCTTCTCTAAATGGAGTATATGGTGGAATGCTTTCTGCAATGAGCAATAGAAACTAATAAAGTTTTTCAACTGAATTATTAATCTTTAAAAAAGAAAGTAAAATGGCAGGAGGAAAACTATCCCCACGGCAAAAGATGATTAACCTTATGTATTTGGTTTTCATCGCAATGCTTGCATTAAACATGTCCAAAGAAGTATTATCGGCTTTTGGATTGTTGAATGAGAAAATATCAAACGCAACTATAGCTACCGACCAAAGGAATACCGCATTCATGGAAAGTTTAGCTACAAAAGCTTCTGAACAACCCGAGCAGTATGCTTCAGTGAAGGCTAAAGCAGATCAAGTAACAGAAATTTCTGAAACCCTAAATTCTTATTTGGAAGAACTTAAAAATAGTATGATGGGTACTGTGAAAGAAGATGAAAAGGATAATTATGAAGTGCAAGACAAATCTGATTATCTAGATCAATTATTTTTTCAAGGTGATAAATTAAAACCTGAAGGGCAAGCATTTCTTGACAACATCAATAAGTATAAAACCGATATGATAGCTGTTTTAGGAGATTCTTACCCCGATGTAAAAGCGTCTGTTGAAGCTAATTTCACTACCAATCCTGTTAAAAGATTAAAAGATGGTGTTGAGGTGCCATGGTTAAATTATAACTATGAAGGTTTCCCGATGATTGCTTCTAAGACTAAGCTTACCTCGCTTCAAAATGATATTGAAGTAACTAAAAGTGAGTTATTGTCTAAAATGTTAGCAGGTCAACAAGCAACAGCCTTATCTTTTACTCAGTACAATACATTACTTGAGCAAGCTAAATCTGCTTTTTATGCAGGTGAGCCTTTTGATGGAGGTATTGTTTTAGGACGTAAAGATCCCAATACAAAACCAAATCGTGTGGAACTTACGCTTGATGGAAGACCATTAACTGAGGGGCAATATTCAATAGAAAATGGTAAAGTAAAATTAAACATTAGTGCAGGGGCTGCCGGAGATCACAAAATTGAAGGTAATTTAATCTTCTTGCAAGATGGAAAAGAGGTAGGAATTCCTGTTTCTGCAAGCTTTGCTACAATTACCAAACCTAATTCTGCCGTAATATCTGCAGATAAAATGAATGTAGTCTATCGTGGTGTGGATAACCCTATGACTATCTCTATCCCTGGTATTCCAGATAACAAAGTATCTGCTTCTGCAGCTGGACTTACCAAAGGTGCCGGAAGTAAATATATGATGCGTCCTGGACAAGGAAGAGAAGTAACGATTAATGCTAGTGGAACACTTCCTGATGGTCAAAAAATTAGTACAAATTCTATGTTCCGTATCAAAGATATTCCACGTCCGGTAGGTGCCATTCGTGGAGAATCGGGTGATGGAAGTTGTGTACGTATGGAAAGACAAGGATTGGAAATCTCTAGCGTAAGTGCAAAATTGGAAGATTTCGATTTCGACTTAGCACTTAACGTAACAGGATTCAGTTTTAAAGTTTCAGGACAACCAACCGTTGTAGTTAGTGGAAACAAACTAAATTCGAACGCTAAAAGTGCCTTAGGCAGAGCTAAGAGAGGCGAAACCGTTCAAATTTTTGATATTAATGCAACTATCTCTGGAAATTCAGGATATAAGCTTAAAAAGATTTCCCCAATCTGTATCGAATTAACAAATTAAGATTTAATAATAAACCTATGAGCTTTAGAAATGTTGTTTTATGTATAATGAGTCTCGTCGGGATAAGTGCTTCAGCACAAATCAATATCCTGAATGCCAAAACACCGGACGAGATTGGTGTAAAGACCGAAGCACAAATTGCGTATGATAACGATGGTCCATTACCTTATGGATACATTGATGAACGTGATGTGCTATGGTCCAAGACCACTTGGGAAATTATTGACCTCGATGAGCGTGTAAATTTTCCATTGTATTACCCAATTGATACCAACAACATTGGAGCCGACAGACGTTCGTTATACGATGTTTTGGTAAAGAATATTAAAAATGGAGATATAGACCAAGTCTATGCCGATTCCTATTTTACTGAAAAACGTACCTTAAAAGACATCGAAGCTTCTTTGGTGTATAGTGATACCACAGACCTTGGGGTAGAGCAGTACAATGCCGAAGGAAGAGTAGATCCAGAGTACATCAGAAGATTTACTCTTGATGCCGGTGATATTGAAGAATGGAGAATTCGAGGTTACTGGTATCTAGATAAGCGTCAAGGAGAACTTCGGTATCGCTTATTGGGAATATGCCCTGTGGCTAACGAGGCACGTTCCAAAGCCTATCCGGATGACGGAGTCGATGCTAAAGTAGAGTTGTTTTGGGTATGGTTCCCTTCCGCAAGAGAAGCGTTAACAAAATCAATGGCGTTTAATCGTAAAAATACCTCTCAGCCCATTTCGTATGATCACTTGTTAAATTCAAGAAGATTTAGTGCGGTTGTTTATAAAGAAGACAACGTACAAGGTGATAGAGGCGTGGCAGATTATATTAGCGATAATGCCTTGATGCAACTCTTAGAGTCGGATCGTATTAAAGAACAAATTCGAAATATAGAAATCGATCTTTGGAACTATTAATAGTTTTAAAGCCATAAAATTAAAAACCCTCCTTACCTTTGGAGGGTTTTTTTATGACTAAAAAAGTAGATTACATAGTAGTGGGTTTAGGTATTGCCGGAGTTTCGTTGTGCGAGCAACTTTGGCGAACTAACAAAACATTTGTGGTCATTCACCATAATCTTAATGTGGCTACCCATGTAGCAGGTGGAATCATCAATCCGGTAATCTTAAAATGGTTCACTCCGGTATGGCAAGTAACTCTATTTTTAGAGGCTGCTATTCCTTTTTATAGAACAATTGAGGATTTACTTTCAGAATCTTTTCTTACTGAAACAAATATCCTAAGAATATTCAATTCTGCTGAAGAACAGAATATGTGGATGGCTGCCAGTGATAAAAATGAACTGTCGAAGTATTTGGAACCGAAAATTTTTTCCGATAATCATGAAAATCTAAAAACCAATTTTGGCTTTGGAAAAGTGAACTCCGCTTTTCAAATAAAGATCGCTGCATTACTTTCGGCATATGAAAATTACCTTCGTAAAAAAGAAGTTGTATTAAAAGAAAGCTTTGACTTTCAAAGATTAACTTTTGAAGAAGACCAAATTCATTACAAGAACTATTCGGCCAATAAAATTGTATTTGCCGAAGGAGCTGCTGCTGTTCATAATCCCTATTTTCCAAAGGATTTTTTAAATCAAAAAAAAGGAGAATACATTACTGTAAAGGTGCCTTATTTGAATCTCGAAAGTATTTTAAAAGGGAAATATTATGTCATTCCTTTAGGGGAGAATTTATATAAAGTAGGGGCAACCTTTAACCATCATGACCGTAGCTTAAACCCAATGTTCGAAGGCAAAGAGGAATTGGTAGAAGTACTTAAAAAAATGATTTTGGTACCTTTTGAGGTAGTGAATCAGGAAGCGGGATTACGACCCACGGTACCAGATAGACGCCCATTAATAGGGAATTTACCTTCCCGTGAGTTGGTTTATTTCTTCAATGGCTTGGGAACCCACGGATTGTTAATGGCTCCCTTACTGGCAAGACAACTTTTTAATTATATGGAATATTCTGAAGAGCTACCCTCCGAAATTAATATAAGGCGTTTTATTTCTTAGCCTTTTCAGGGTCATATTTAAAGAAGAAATTAATCCAAATATTTCTTGAAAGCCTTAATATAATGGGTAAAAAGAAAACCAAAGTCCCTATAATGACCAAGAAAGAAGCCAATCTTCCCAGTCCCAGAAAAAAGAAAGAAATAATAAAGGCTGCTACCGCAAAGGCAATCCCAACACCGTAGCTAACATACATGGCTCCATAAAAGAATGACGGTTCTATTTTGTACTTAGTGTCACAATGTCCACAACGTTCATGCATTTTTAGGGTTTCTGAAGGAAGATAAGGGTTGCTGCTTTTGTACATTTTTTCGGAATGACAAACGGGACAGGTACCAGTAAATATGCTGTAAATTTTAGTTCCTTTAAGGAGCGACATAGGTATTTTTTTTATGTGGTAAAAATAAGCATCTTTGCAAAACTTTTTTGCTACCAAAGTTACATTCCATGGTAAACATTCATAATCTGTCAGTATCCTTTCAAGGCGAATATTTATTCGAGGGTATTACCTTCCAACTTAAAGCGGGAGACCGTGTAGGTTTAGTAGGGAAAAATGGCGCCGGAAAATCTACGTTGCTCCGAATTATCTCGGGAGAACAAGAATTTGATACGGGTCAAATTGCCACAGACAAAGAAATTTCTATTGGGTTTTTAAAACAAGACATCGATTTTGTAAAAGGAAGAACGGTTTTGGAAGAATCGTATCAAGCCTTTACTGAAATTAAAAAGTTTGAAAAACAACTGGAAGACATTAACACCCAATTGGCAGAAAGAACCGATTACGAAAGTGATGGCTATCACCAGTTAATGATTGATTTAAATGAAGTACAGCACCAATATGAAATTCATGGTGGCTACAACTATCAGGGCGAAACCGAACGTATTTTACAAGGTTTGGGCTTTCGTAGGGAGGATTTCGAAAAATTAACTGATACCTTTTCCGGAGGTTGGCGTATGCGTATTGAATTGGCCAAATTACTCCTTCAAAATCACGATATCCTACTCCTCGATGAGCCTACCAATCACTTGGATATTGAATCTATTCTTTGGCTGGAAGAATTTCTGAAAAGCTACCCAGGGGCGGTAGTTTTGGTTAGTCACGATAAAATGTTTCTCGACCATGTAACCAATCGCACTATTGAAATATCGTTGGGCAAAATTTACGATTTTCCGAAGCCTTATTCGAAGTATTTAGTTCTTCGGAAAGAATTACGGGAACAACAATTGGCCACTCAAAAAAATCAGCAAAAGCAGATAGAGCAGACCGAAAAACTCATTGAAAAGTTTCGTGCTAAGGCCAGTAAGGCCTCCATGGCGCAATCGCTTATTAAAAAGCTGGACAAAATAGACCGAATTGAGGTTGACGAAGATGATAACTCGGTGATGAGTTTGCGTTTTCCGGTTTCTATCACTCCCGGAAAAGTGGTGGTTACGGTAAAACACGCTTCCAAAAGTTACGGTGATAAAGAAGTACTGAAGAATGTGGATTTGTTGATTGAAAGAGACAGTAAAACGGCGTTTGTAGGCCAAAACGGACAAGGAAAATCCACGCTGGCAAAAATGATTGTGGGAGAAATTCCTTTTCAGGGAAAAATAGACTTGGGGCATAATGTTCAAATCGGGTATTTTGCGCAAAATCAAGCCGAGTATTTAAACGGAAGTAAAACCGTTGAAGAAACTATGATTGATGCCGCCGATGAGAAAACCCGACCCCGAGTTCGGGATATTTTGGGAGCCTTTTTGTTTCGTGGGGACGAAGTCGATAAATATGTGAGAGTATTATCGGGAGGAGAACGTAATCGTTTAGCCCTGGCAAAATTGTTGCTTCAACCATTTAATGTTTTAGTAATGGATGAGCCCACCAATCACTTGGATATTAAATCTAAAAATGTACTGAAAGAGGCCCTTAAAAATTTCCCCGGAACTTTAATTGTGGTTTCCCACGACCGTGATTTTCTTCAAGGAATGACTAACAAAGTATATGAGTTTAAAGATCATAAAATAAAAGAATACTTAGGGGATATAGATTATTTCTTGGAGGAACGAAACCTTCAAAACTTAAGAGAAGCCGAGAAAAAAACAATTTCAAATAAGAAGGAAATTGAAAAACCTGCAGGGGGAAAAGAAAACTACGAGCAACAAAAAAAGCTGAAATCCCTTCAAAATAGATTAAGTAAAACCGAATCCCAGGTCCATACATTGGAAAAAGAAATTAAGGAAATGGATGTGGAATTAGCGGTTAACTATGAAAACACCATGCGTCGCCCCAACTTCTTTCAGCAGTATGAGGCTAAGAAAAATAGCTTACAGCAACTCATGAAAGAATGGGAACAGATTACAATTCAGTTAGAAGAATTGGGGTAAGTTTGCTTTTTTAAGATTAGTTTAACGCAAAAGCACTTTATAGGTTGTTATTTTTGGATAACTAACCTAAATGTTATTTTGTGCGTAAAATTCTACTCTTCCTCATAGGAGTTGTCATTATAGTAGGAGCTATTTGGGGTGCTAATGTTATTATTAAAAATAATAACAAACCCAAGCCCGAAGTTCAGAAAATAGTAAAAACGGTATTTACGGAAACGGCTCAAAACACCACGGTTCCTATTGTAATCCATGCCCAAGGAAATTTGATAGCTAAAAACAGAATGGAGCTCTATGCCGAAGTGCAGGGCGTTTTTCAGTACAGTGCTCATGATTTTAAAACGGGGCAAGCGTATGGAAAAGGAGAAACCCTATTACGTTTGGATGCTTCAGAATATTATGCCTCGGTGCAGGCTGCCAAAAGCGGATTTTATAATCTAGTTACCTCACTTATGCCCGACTTACGGTTAGATTACCCGGAAGCCTTTCCCGTGTGGCAAAGCTATTTAAACAGTATCGATATTAATAAATCGCTCCCTCCGTTGCCTGAGGGTAGTTCGGAAAAAGTACGCTATTTTATTACGGGAAGAGGGGTTAATACTTCGTATTACAATATTAAAAACATGGAGCAACGCTTGGGGAAATATGGTATTGCGGCTCCCTTCCCTGGAGTTTTAACCGAAGCTTTAGTGACTAAAGGCACCTTAATACGACAAGGACAAAAATTAGGAGAATTTATTGACACTTCGGTGTATGAACTGGAACTGTCCATTGCCAAAAATTAC
>JAGQZA010000123.1 GCA_020435805.1 Flavobacteriaceae bacterium | reverse complement strand
GACCATAGTGGTAGTTCTCGCAACTCCTAAAACTATTGGCAACGTAGATCTTCCTCCATTTTTATCGCCGTTAATATCTTGAATGTCTTTTACAATTTCTCTCATTAGATTGATATAAAAGGCAATAGCGGCATATCCTAAAAGCGTTTTGGAGAGTAAGATTTGAATGGACTTATCGGTTTCATTAAGCACTGGAAAAATATCTAAGAGAACCACAATCAATATACTAAAACCCACTAAAATGGATATAAGCAGATTGCCAACCAGTAACATGGACTTAATAAAAGTGGCATACCAATAGAGGAGTGCGGCTATAAGTATAAATACTACCGCAAGTCCTGGTTTTTCTACCAAGTTCGATACTATAAAACCACAACCTACCCCAACAACGGTAAGTAGCATATAATAATTATAGGCTGCTTTTTCTGAAATTATTTTACCCACTATTACTTGGGTTGGTTTATTAATTTTATCAATGGCTACATCGTTAATGTCGTTAATTACATTGCCGCCGGCGGCAATAAAGAGCGTCGCAAAAACTAAAAGTGAATAATTAAACACACTATTTATAGCAAAAGCAACATCAAAAGCTTCAAATAAAAAGTATTTAATGAGAAATTGCGCTACCATTATTAGTAACAAATTGATGGGCCGTATGATTTTTAAATAACCTTGCATTTTACATCCCTTCCAAAGCCTCCCTTAAAAGGGAGGGTCTAAATGGTTCTTACCCCTCCTTTGCACTGGTATTATCGTCGTTAAACCATTTCCCTTGTACTTTAAGTACTTGTTCAATAACATCGCGAACACAGCCTTTGCCTCCTTTTTTATGGGAAACATACTTTGAAATTGCTTTTATTTCGGGAACGGCATCTTGTGGACAACAGGGGAGACCAACCATGTTCATGACTTTATAGTCGGGTAAATCATCCCCCATATAGAGCACATTTTGGGGCTTAATATTGTTTTTGGAAAAGTAACTTTCTAAAGTTTCGGTTTTAAAATGGGTTCCCAGATGCACTTCTTGTATTCCCAATCCTTCTAAGCGTTTGCGAACACCTTCGTTACTTCCTCCACTAATAATACAAAGATTATATCCCTTATCAACAGCAGTTTTTAGTGCATAACCGTCTTTAATATTCATGTTTCGAAGCATTTCACCATTGGTGTTTACCAGAACAGTTCCATCGGTTAGTACCCCGTCCACATCAAAAACAAAGGTGGTAATGTGGTGTAGGTATTCTTTATAGCTTTTTTCTAACATGTGTCTTTTTAAAATTTAGTTTGAATGGATTGCGTGAGTAAGGTATAGATTTCCTTTTGTTTGGGGTCTTTTATTAGCGCTACCTGCGATGCCACTGTTTTTTCATCGTGCCTTTTGGCAGGGCCTGTTTGCGCTTCGGCAGGGGAGACAGCGTCAAGTTTTTTTACCGTCTCCAGCATCAAGGGTTTTAATAGGTTAAAATCGATGTTTTCGGCTTTCAAAAAATCTTCAGCCAAATGGAACAAATGGTTGCTGAAATTATTTACCCAAACAGCCGCCAAGTGTAGTTTTTGTCGCTCTTCCGAAGAAATTTCAACCACATTTTCAGATAGCATTCCTCCTAATTTTTTCAGTAATTTTAAATCTTTCTCATGTTCGGCTTCTATACAAATAGGGATCGTTTTCCATTTTAGCTTTGCTCCTTTTGAAAACGTTTGCAACGGATAAAAAACACCGGGACGAAGATGGGGTGATATGCTTTTTAAAGGTGAAGTCCCCGAGGTGTGCACTACCAATCTATTTTCGAAGGGGAGCGATGCGGTAAATGATGGGATGGCATCATCTTTTATAGCAATGATATACACATCGGCATTTTTAATTTCGGCAACATTATTTATGAAATGTGTTCCTTTTTTTTCAGAAACTTTAACTGATGGGCTATACACCTGTAAGAGGTTTACCTTCTTTTTTTTGAAAGCTTTGTAGAGATGCTGCCCCACATTTCCGAAGCCAATAAGTACTACTGAAATCATAGTACGAATTTATAATTTTTATTGGTTTAATATATAATGAGAGGTATTTTTGTAGTATGAAAAATGATGTAATAAATAGAGAAGATGTTTCTCTTTTAGTAAGAACGTTTTATGTTAAAGTTAGAAAAGACCATCTTTTAGGCCCCATTTTTAATCCTATGATTCAAGATTGGGAAGCACATTTTGAAAAACTGACCGATTTTTGGGAAGGAACTCTTTTTTTTAAGAAAAAATACCTCGGTAACCCGCTTGAAAAGCATGTAGAAGTAGATCAATTTCATCATGGCACTATTGAGGCTAACCATTTTGGAGTATGGTTAAATATTTGGTTTGAAACCATTGATGAACTTTTTGAAGGTGAAGTGGCACAACGAGCCAAAAATAGAGCTCGAAATATGAGTACGTTTATTCATTTAAAAATTTTTGAAGCAAGGAACACAGCTTCAAAACAAAGTGAATAACTTAACAAAATTTAACCCGCTCTTTTTTTGTATTTAGCTACCTTTGCACAAAATTCTTCGCATGCAAAAGAAACTTGCCGCAATCCTTTTCTCTACAAGACTTACCGCCGTTCTATTTATTGTTTTTGCTGTTGCCATGGCAGTGGGAACCTTTATGGATCAAGGCTATGAGAGGCCGCCGTCTCCCTATGCGCGTGAGATGATATTTAACACTTGGTGGTTTGAGGCAATTATGGTCATTTTTGTCATTAATTTTATTGGAAATATTTTTCGTTTCCGATTACTTCGGAAGGAAAAATGGGCAACTTTGTTGTTGCATATTTCGTTTATTTTAATACTCGTTGGTGCTTTTGTAACACGATACATTGGGTTTGAAGGGGTCATGCATATTCGGGAAGGAAATACCGAAAACACCTTCCTTTCAGACCAGACTTATCTCACGACATTAATTGATGGTGATTATAGAATTGGTGGAGTTTTACAACGAAGAAGTCTCACTAAGTTGCTCCGTCTTTCGGAACGATTGGATAACAACTTCACTATTGCTACCGATTACAATAAGCAGCCGGTTACCATTCAATATAAAGGATTTATTGAAAATGCCAAAGAGGATTTAATTCCTTCAGAAAATGGGGATTCCTATTTTAAAATTGTAGAAGCGGGAGACGGCAATAGGAATGAACATTGGCTTAAAGTAGGCGAAGTAGCCAATATTCACAATCTTCTTTTTGCGGTAAATAAAAACACTCCCGGGGCCATTAATATTGCCGTTACAGATAGTGTATATACCATTGAAAGCCCTTTTGAAGGTTCGTTTATGCGCATGGCAGATCAATTGCAAGGCCAAGTGTTGGCCGATAGTGTACAGCCATTGATGCTCCGTTCATTGTATCAGCTGGGCGGAACCGCTTTTGTTTTTCCCGAATCGATTAGAAAAGGTGAGTACGGAATAGTAAAAGCCTCTCATCCCGAAAAAACAGGAACCGATGCTTTGATATTGGAAGTAACGTCTAATAATGAAACCCAAACAGTTAATTTGCTGGGAGGCAAGGGACTTAATCCGGCGCCGGTTACAGTAGATTTGGACGGACTTAAAGTAAGTCTTGCGTATGGTTCCAAAGCGTATGAGCTACCCTTTAGTATTACGTTAAATGATTTTATTGCCGATAAATACCCGGGTACCGAAAAGGCGTATGCGGCGTTTAAAAGTAAAATTACCGTGAACAACTCTGAAACCGATTTTTTCGATGAAGAGATTTTTATGAACCATGTCTTAGACCACCAGGGATATCGTTTTTTTCAGGCTTCGTTTGATCCCGATGAAAAAGGGACAATACTTTCTGTCAACCACGATTGGTGGGGAACTTGGATTACCTATATAGGCTATTTCTTATTGTACATTGGCTTATTGGCAATTCTACTTGCTCCGGGATCTCGCTTTAAGGATTTAGAAAAAATGTTGAACAAAATTAAGGACAAGAAAAAATCGTTTACCACGGTAGTGTTGCTCTTTCTTTCCTTAACAGGATTTTCGCAGGAAACAGGGCAGCATTTGCTTCAGAAAACAGAAGCAGATTCCATAATTAAACAAAATATTGTTTCGGAGGCTCATGCTGAAAAATTTGGACGATTGATTATTCAGGATAACGGTCGAATGAAGCCTGTCAATACGTTTGCCAGTGAATTGTTGCGAAAAGTAAGCGGCAAAAATTCTTACGAAGGGTTTAATCCGGATCAAGTATTTCTATCCATGACAGAGTTTCCTACCTATTGGTATGGAATTCCCATTATTAAATTGGATTGGAGAAACGATAGTATCAAGAAGGTCTTGGGAGTTCCGGAAGATACCGAAGGTATTTCTTTAATCGATTTGTTTGATGAACGGGGAAATAACAAGATAGACCCGTATATTCAAGAAGCTTCTTCCAAAACAAATCCGAATCAGTTTGAAAAGGATTTTATCAAGCTTTACGAAAAGTCTTATTTATTGAATGAAGCGTTGGGGGGTGGTATTTTAAAGGTTTTCCCTATTCCGGGAGATTCCAACAACAAATGGTTGTCTTATCCCGAACTGGACCAAGCGCAGTTTAAGGGAATGGATTCATTGTACGCAAAAAATATCCTTCCATTGTATTTTGATAGTCTTCGAAGTGCTAGAAAAACAGGCGATTATTCTAAAGCGGAAGAATTTTTAGAAAGTATTACCGGTTTTCAGAAACGCTATGGAAGTGAAGTCCTCCTTTCAGAAAAGAAAGTAGATGTAGAAATACTGTATAATAAAGCAGATCTTTTTAACAGGCTGTACCACTATTACATCATGTTTGGAGCCTTTATGTTTATTTTCATCATTTTTCAAATATTTAAAGAACGGAACATTTGGAAATGGCTCATTAATCTTTGCAAAATAGCTATTTGGATATTGTTTGTTTTAATGACGGCAGGACTTGTAGTGCGATGGTACATAAGCGGTCATGCACCTTGGAGCGATGCCTACGAAAGTATTATTTATGTAAGTTGGGCCACGATGCTTTTTGGGCTCATTTTTGGTAGAAAAAGCCATTTAACAATAGCCTCAACTGCGTTTGTGGCTTCTATGTTACTTTGGGTAGCGCACTTAAGCTGGGTAGATCCGGGTATAGCTAATTTACCACCTGTTTTGGATAGTTATTGGCTCATGATTCACGTAGCCGTAATTGTGGCCAGCTATGGCCCTTTTACCCTCGGAATGATTCTAGGTGCCGTAGCATTGCTATTAATGCTATTAACAACAAAGAAGAATAAAGTCCTTATGGATTTAAATATTAAAGAAATTACAATAATTACTGAAATGTCATTAACAGTGGGTCTTGTGATGCTTACTATTGGCAACTTTTTGGGAGGCCAATGGGCTAACGAAAGTTGGGGACGCTATTGGGGTTGGGATCCCAAAGAAACTTGGGCGTTGATAAGTATTATGATTTATGCTTTTGTAATTCACGCAAGATTGGTTCCCGGCTTACGTGGACGATGGATTTTTAATGTATTTGCCATCTTTGCCTATGCCAGTATTATGATGACCTATTTTGGGGTTAATTTCTACCTTACGGGCTTACATTCGTATGCTAGCGGTGATGTACCCGTGACCCCTAATTTTGTGTATTATTTGGTGCTCTTTTTTGTGCTGTTGAGTTTCTTCTCCTATTTTCAGTATAAAAAGTATTATATAAAAAAAGAGGACTAAGCGAATAACTTAGCCCTCTTTAACAATAACTATTAAACCACTAATTATAAATATAGTCGGGTTGTTGGTCAACCATTCTGTAATCTTGTTGAATTTGCTCACCAATTTCAAGCTTTTCGTATAGCTCTTTTGTTAAATCTTCAATCTCAGACTCGGTAGTATTAAGCTTTCGGGCAATTTTAGCATTGTCCTTTCCTTCTGAAATGTACTGCAGTAATTTAATTTCCATGCCATCCAAATCGTAATGCATAATTAAATTTTCCAAATACACATCTTCTACCAATTTTTCAGTTTTTTGTCGGGTATTGAGAGCTTCCTGTCGTTTCAAGAAAATACGCATTTCAATTTGTCGTAATGCGTTTTCTTCCTTCATAGCTTGCATTCGGAACATATTGGCATAGGTAAGAATGAGTATTTCTGAAATTACCGCTGCTTTTATGTGAAATGCTTCCGTGGACAAAAACTCGATGCCCATGGGGCGAAGCACAAAAAAGTCGAAACAAAAAAGTAAAGGGATAAACGAAGCAATCACGTAGAATTTCGCATAGTTTTTTCGGCTAAATAAAGCTACTCCCGCTAAAAAGTAAGTGCTAAGTGTTGCAAACAATACGGTATTTGCAATGACTGAAAAAATGGGTTTTTGAGTAATTCCATTAAATACTAACGCTACAGCAGCAACACAAATGAATGATAGGCTGATCCATTTAATTTTTGGGAGAAATTCCTTAAGATTTAAATATTTGCCCGCAAAAATTGCGCTTAAACACGTAACAACAAACCAAAGCAGCGATTGTATAAATGAAATGCTTTCAATTACTTCAAAGCCTAATAGACTTAGTAACCCGTCACTAAAAAATAAGAGTAATGAGGAAGAGGCAATGACAGTAGCATACCAAAGAAATGTTTTTTCATCAAACAAGAAAAAACAAACTAAATTTAACAGCACTAAGGTTATTGCAAAACCGTAAAATAAACCCTGTTGAAAAATAGTTGCAATATCAAAAGAGGCATTTTGTTGGGGACTTATTTCATTGCCAAAAATAATTGCTGAAGAACCACCTCCAGAAAAATTATTTTTGTAGGAATTTTCTTCATTATTGAAAAATTGTTCTGAAAACAAGAAATGGCTGCCTTGGTACAAACTTGCATCTATCGGGGTCATATAAAATGAAAGATCCAGTACCGAATTAGATCCATAAAACTCTCTGCCCGATTGTTTTTTAAGTATCGTATTTTCAAGGCTTTGTAGGGTAATACCATGTTTAAGGTGTACCGCTTGATGGGTCTTATTTTTAGCAAATATTGCCGTAGAAAAGACCATAAAAAGAACTAAAATTACTGTCCTCATAGGTGTAGGTTTAATCAAATTGGGGATAGCAATATAAGTAATTTTTACATTTAATCTAATTTTTTTGCATTTAATCGATAATATGGTATAAAAAAAACTGCCTTGTAGGGCAGCCTATTTTCTAAAGGATACACTTATTATATGTCGCCTACCATATCCTCGGGTTTTACCCAAGCATCAAATTCATCTGTCGTAAGGTAGCCAAGGTTGATAGCCTCCTCTTTTAATGTAGTCCCATTTTTATGGGCAGTATTGGCTATTTCAGCCGCTTTGTAGTATCCTATTTTTGGGTTTAATGCGGTGACAAGCATCAGGGAA
>JAGQZA010000122.1 GCA_020435805.1 Flavobacteriaceae bacterium | reverse complement strand
TTGTAATGAAGAGAGATTTATACTGGTTCCATTAAAATCTACGGTGCCTCCGTTATGATTAAAAATACTTCCAGCTACAGATGTAACATCACCATTGAAGTTTGAAGCTCCAGAATTAAGGGCTACTAAACTACCACCGCCAAAGTTTATGGTTGGTGCTGTGATTGTGACATTGTTCACATTTACATCCGCAAAATCGATGTCATCAACATCCACAAAAGTTGCATTATTGGTATCATACAATCTTAGAAGATTGGCATCATTGCCGGGAAGGGAAACATCAATGTTTTGACCGCCAGCTGCCATTTCGAGTAGGTCGGCTGCAATAGTTCCTGCAACTTGTAATAAACCTTCAGTTCCACCTCCTCTAAGTTGTACTAAACCGGGCCCCGATATGACACCGTTAAACGTCAATCCATGAGCGTTATTTGTAAATCCAATAGTTGAAGTTGCTGTAATATCATTTAAATTCCATATAGCAGGTGGAGTTCCGCTCATCGAAACTATATTTCCTGTAGCATTAATAAGTCCTACAAAATTGTGATTTCCACCCAATTGAATATTAGCTGCACCTGAATTTAGGGTTGTTGTACCAGTAATATTAAGGGCGGTACCTCCAAAATTAGCCATATTTCCTACTGTGGTAACCGATAAGTTTCCTCCGACAGTCGTATTTCTGAAATCAATAGAACCTCCTATATTATAGGTAATATCACCTCCCATAGTAATATCACTACCGGGAGTTTGAGAAAACGAATCAAAATTTTGGATCGTTAACCCATTGGCTGCACCCGGAAGGTTAAGGGCAGTGGTAATAGAAATAGCATCATTTCCTGAAATGGCATCTACCGTAACTCCGTTGGTAATATTTGCCAAGAGTACATCTACGGTATTATCGTCCACTTCTACTACACCAGCACCACTTATTAAAAAGCGAGCTACGGTATTGGTAATTCTAAGATTTGGTCCAACAACCGAAAGAGTGATATTGTCATCAGATGTACCTCCGTTAATATCGGTAATAGTTAACGCACCTCCTGCAAGGGCCACTTCGGTTTCGTCGGGAGGATCCATACAGAATTTAAAATTATCCACGGCAAGGTATTGAAAAGCACCGCCTAATCCCAATTCTATTTCATCTACATCGGTCATAGAATGGTCGGTGCCACCTTCCGTAGCAAAATCCCAAAGATAAAAGCCTTGTGTGCTTCCAAAAACCGTTGGAAATCCGGTCGATTTGGTAACGGTGTATAAGGTGGTACCATCCAGTTTTCCACGAACGGTTAAAGTACCATCATTGGTTGGGTTATCTCCATTTAATATGGAAGAAACATAGATTTCCATACTTCCCATTTTCACCATTTGAGTGTCTGTAATGGCAATGGTGTTAATATCTCCAGTTCCTTGACTGGTTACGTTATCAATATATCTATCTGAACCTCCGGCACCAGCTCCGATAAATTCGTCCACACTAAAACCGGCACCTTGGGAAGCCCACGGAACAGTATTGGTCGTCCACGAGAAAGTACCGTCGGCCAATCCTTCATAGGTTTCCACATCACAAATGGAGACAATAAAACGCTCTCCTTCTGTAAATGGGTCTGGTGGTGTGTTTCCGCTATCGTCTTCAATATCGGTTCCTGAATTTAAGTCTAAGCGAAAGCTTCCTTCGCCCGAAATAGCATTGACCAATACATTATAAGTGTTTCCGGAACCTGAAAGGCTTGCAATGGTTCCTACCGCTGTTCCCTGAAGATTTAAACTGAAATCATCGGTACTTACTAAATTGGCATTTTCATTAAAAATCACTTCAAAATTAACCGATGCCGAATTGGCCGGCGGGTTCCCTATTAGCTTAATACTTTGAACAATAGGAGGGGCTGCAGCCGTAATTTCTTCGCAATGCTCAAAATTATCCAACGCAATATAAATAAAGGCACCACCAATAGTGACGCGTAATTCATCAATATTGGTAAGGCTGTAATCGGATGCTCCTTCCGTAGCAAAATCTACGGTGTAGAAACCATTGTTTATGGTAAAATTGGTTGGAAATCCGGTTGTTTTTTGAATGGTATATAAAGTACTTCCCGTAAGTCTTCCTTCAATAGTTAAAGTCCCGTCGTTGGTAGGATTCGTGCCATTGGCCTGTGAAGAAAGATAAAAATCTACCGCTTCGATGGTAAATAATTCTGGGCCTGACGTTGTAATTGAATAGATTTTGCCCGTACCTTGGTCGCTTAGGTTACTTAAAAACTGGTCGGAGCCTCCGGCACCGCCGCCACCAAAGTTTTCTACATCAAAATTGGCCGTTCCGGTAGTATAAGTAACCCCATTGGTAGCAAACATAAAGTCACCGGGGGTATAAGATTCAAAGGTTTCCTGAAAACAACGAGAAACAAAATGATTTTGTCCTGCCGAAAAGGCTGGGGGAGGAGTGTTTCCTAAATCATCTGCGATATTCGTGCCTCCATTAAGATCGATACTAATAGTCCCTTCACCTGAAATACCATTTAC
Source organism: Flavobacteriaceae bacterium (assembly GCA_020435805.1). Lineage (GTDB taxonomy): Bacteria > Bacteroidota > Bacteroidia > Flavobacteriales > Flavobacteriaceae > Halomarinibacterium. The sequence continues at coordinate 4,875 of JAGQZA010000122.1, read as the reverse complement.
TGTAACCGTAATAGTTGTTCCTGAAGCGGCAGAAACTGAGGCGATGGTTCCGAAGGTACCTACGGCATCCAATGCAAAATCGTCTGTAGAGACGTTATTGGCGTTTTCATTGAAAGTTACTAAAAAATCTACGGAAGGAGCTGTACTGGCAGGAGTTCCTACTACAGTAATACTCTGTACTTCTGGCGGGTCTGCTTCCAAAACCTCATTATCGAATTCAAAATTGTCTATGGCAAAATATTGGAAAGCTCCGTTAATAGACACTTCCAAACGATCAATATTAATACTACTAGCGTCACCAAAAACCGGTAAAGCCGTAAAATCGAGCAAAAAGAAACCTTGGGTACTTCCAAAAGTGGTGGGGAAACCTGTAGTTTTGGTTGAAGTAAATACCTGTGTGGCTCCGTCAAAACCCCTAAAAGTCATCGTTCCGTCGGCTGTGGGATTATCTCCGGTTGCTATAGAAGAAACATAGACCTCCATAGATTGCATGGTAAATAAAGTAGCCCCGCCCGTTATGGAAATAGAATACGTACTATTGGTTGCAGGTGCGTCAATATTGTCAATGTATCTGTCTGATCCACCGGCTCCGGCACCCAAAAACTCATCGGTGTCAAAATTGGCACTACTTGATGTAAAGGTGAGTCCTGCCCTTGTAAATGACGTAGAATTTACGGGTAGTGGTGCTTCAAATGTTTCTGTGCCTTGTGCATTACTTTTGGTAATAGAAAGAAACAATGCTGCAAAACTGAATAATAAAATGTAAATTTTTTTCATGACGATTATTTGGTAATTCGTGTTAGTTTTGTTTCAAATACAATAAATTGCTCAAAAATAGATTCTTTTATTTGTTATTTTTCTACGTAATTCTACGTAATTTTTATTAGTAAAATTTTGAATGACAGCAAACTATCATCTCTTTAAAAGTCTTGTAACTTCTCTTTTGGAAACCAAAACCAAAGAAGAGGAAGTTGTTGTAGCACAATCACTTTCGGTTCTTTATGAAAAACTTTTGAGTACCCATATTCCCAACAAAGCCTATGCAAATACCCAGAACACCCATATAGATGGAGGTATAGCTTTATCTTCTCAGGATGCACTGAATTGCTTAAAAGATCCTTTGCGAACGGTTCGCTTTATTAAAGGAACCTATCAAGCCATTCAAAAAGCTATGGAGCAATTTCCTCAAGAAAAAATAGAATTGCTCTATGCTGGTTGTGGTCCTGCAGCACCTATCATTACGCCGCTTCTTTGCTTATTACAACCTAAAAAAATTTCTATTACCCTCATCGATATTAATCCAACTTCTATAACTTCGGTAAAAAAATTAATACAGGTTTTAGGGGCTCAAGATTTTTTCAGAAACTATGAATTAACTGATGCCACGCTTTATCAACATCCCAAAGAGTTTCCGCTTCATATTATTGTAAGTGAAACCATGGACAAAGGCTTTAGCAAAGAACCTCAAATAAGAATCACTCAAAATTTGGCGCCCCAACTGCATAAAAAAGGCCTTTTAATTCCTGAATCTATCGATCTATATGCGGAACATATTTTTTATTCAAAAGAGCCGTATTTCGATATTTATAAGAACGTTTTGGAATTAGGAGAAAAAACACCCGTAAAAGATACACAACGGTTATTTTCTATTACTAAAGGAATATATCCTTCACCGGAGTTTACTTACCTAAGTCCTATTATTGAAGTGCCTCAAAATTTTACTGAGACACCCGATATTTCAGTCTTTGCCGAAGTATCCATCTTTGAAAATCAAAAACTCTTAAAATCAGAATCTTTAATAAGCAATCCTTACTGCATAACTTCGTTATATAATCTTACTTCCAAAACCTACCAATTAAAATATACCACTAAAGGAATCCCCAATTGGGAGGTAATAGAGGTTTAAAACAATTAACTTCTAGAAGGAAATATTCCAAATAAAGCAATTATCCAATTCATTCCTATATAAGGTTGCATGTTATTAAAAGGAACATTGCTACCCACCGGGCTTATTGAGGCTGCATTCAATATTGTATTGGGGGTAGCCGTAGTAAAACCATTGGTAGCCGTAAAGGTACGGCCGCTTAAAGTTCCTGGGGTTGCAATGCTGGCACCTGCCGTTGCAGCGGTTTGACTGGCGTTGGCATTGCTTACACTAAGGCTGTGGTTATGAGAAGGCAAATTTGTGACGTTTAGGGTAGTGGTGTTCGATCCTGATTTCTCTCCCAAATTGATATTTTGTAGTCCGGGGCCACTTCCCCAGCCTATAGGTGCACGACCCCGTAAATCTGGTAAAGCGAAAGTGGTTTGTCCATTGCCTCCATAAGTAGTGCCTAATAAGGAAAACAAGGCTGTATTTTGGGAAATGGAAAGTAATTGGCCTTGGCATAACGCCCAGCCTTGAGGTGCAAAATTAAAACCTACACACATAAGTTGTCCAATAAATGGGTCCATAATATTATATTTTTTGGTTAGTTAATGATAAAGTTGAATTCTATTTCCCCTTCTAATGGTGAAGGCGAGTGCTTAGGAAAAAGTTTTTCTCCTAGTTCTTTATTTTTTTCCCAATGGGTGTGAGATATATGAGCCTGATGAGAATCCAGAATTAATTCTGTAAGTTCTGTTTTCTCCTCTTTGGTTGCTTTAAAGAAGAATCTTGGATAAAACCCTTTTTCTTTATGGGGAAAATCGGCCCAAAAGGTAAATCTTCCATTTTCATCGGTAATCAACTTTCCACGTTGATAATCCCCGGTAGTTGAGGACAGATGCCAAACTTCAATAAGTGCATTGGAACATGGCTGTAATGTTGCTTCATTTGAAAATAACGTACCCGATACTTTCAAGGTCTTACCCAAAACGGCAGTTCTTAAATCATTTTTTAGTTCAGGAATTTCTTGATAACCTTTAAGAAGATAATGGGCAGTACCATTATTAAATAGGCTTGCAAAAGATTTTACAGAGGTTAAAAGGGTAGTTCCTGTTAATGCAAGGGCTGTTTTGGCAATAAACTTCCTTCTAGAGGAAATAGATGCATTCATAATCTGGAGAGTATTTGGTTAGTTTATTTAAAGGTAATGATTTAAATTGGAGCCATTTCTTTTTTTTGATGAAATGTATGTTAAATTTGATGAATTGCTATGATTTAATTTTTTTAAAGGCGAATTTTTATGAATAATGCAAAAAAACAGCTCTCTAGTATTTCTTCTATTTTGTTAAATAATGAATCGTCTTTTGGGGAAGCATTTCAAGCGATAAAACTGTATAAGGAATTACTTCAAAAGGCTACGTCTCTAGATTTTGATCAAGAAGAAAATCGAGAAAATATCTATACCCATTCCGGAAAGGCTATTGGGCCTACTTGGGCAAACCTTTGTGTGGACGATTTGCAACGTACACGAAAATTCTGTAGCGGTCTTTATAAAGCAGTTATTGAAAAAAGAAAAGCAAACCCTAATCAAAAAACACACGTTTTATATGCAGGTACCGGGCCGTTTGCTACTCTAATTTTACCTTTAACAACGGTTTTTACGTCTTCTGAAATTACCTTTACCTTATTGGAAATAAACACGAAAAGCTTTCATGCTTTAAAAGAAACATTGGCATATTTTGGAATTGAAGAGTATATCTATGGGTTAGAAAATGTAGATGCCACTAACTACATTCTTCCTTCAAAAAATATCGATATTGTTGTGGTCGAGGCGATGATGTTTTCTCTAAAAGGGGAGCATCAAGTACCCATAGCATATAATTTGATAAAACAACTACCTTGCGAGACCATTTTAATTCCTGAAGACATTACTCTTAATCTTTTAGTGGTAAATTCTGAAAGACGTCACACCAGTAAGATAAGCACCGGTTCGCCAATTTCATATTACAAACGATTAGGAACCCTTTTTAAGTTGAATAAAGATGAAATTAGACAAAACTCAAATTCCTTTTTTGAAACTTTTCCGTATTATGAATTTAAAGAAACCAAAATTGAAATTCCCATAAATATTGTTCAAAATTTTAATGAATTACATGTGGAAACACGAATTACCATTTTTAATGATGAGGTTTTGGAAATAGATGAAAGTGGGTTAACTGTTTTGGATAAAATACATCAATTTAAATCCATGATGCTTCCCTCAAAATTTTTGATTTCACAATATATGTGTGGTCAAAATCCCGGATTATACTTTCGTTTCGAAAATTAAAAAACGCCAAAGATTCTGCTTTGGCGCTTACTTTTAAGATCTATTCTTTATTAATTTCTAGAAGGATAAATACCATTAATGCAAATAACATAGTTCATTGCCAGTGTTGGTTGCATGTTGTTTAATGGGATATTTCCACCAGTATTTCCTGTTACTACAGAACCAGCATTCATAGTCACATCTGGAGAGGCTGCATTAAATCCTTGTGTAGCCGTAAAGGTCCTTCCCTCTGTAGAGCCAGGGGTAGCAATTGTTGAATTGGCCGTGGCCGCCGTTTGTGAGGAATCTGCTGAACTTACATGTAACGATGCACTGTGATTGTGTGCCGGTAAATTGCTTGCATTTAGTACGGTTGATTCACTTCCAAAAGGGATGCCGATAGCCCTGTTTGTTAGTCCATTACCCTGTCCATAACTTACCGGTACTCTTCCTCTTAAATCAGGGAGGGCAAACGTGGTTCTTCCGTCTCCTCCATAAGTGGTTCCTATAATTGAAAATAATGCCGTGTTACTTGAAATGGCTAATAACTGTCCGTTACATAATGCCCAATTTCTAGGTGCCCAATTTGCACCAAATAACATAATTGTTCCTAGTACTCCATCCATAATTAATTGTTTTTAAGATTATTAATTTTTAGTTTATGGATGCTAAAATAATGGTGCTCAAACAAGCTTACAAT
>JAGQZA010000121.1:2169-7398 GCA_020435805.1 Flavobacteriaceae bacterium | reverse complement strand
ATTGGCTTTGTTTGGATGGGTAAACTATGCATTATCAAAGGCAATTAGATCTTTTATGGTTATAATCCCGATGAGTTCTTCATGTTGAATTACCGGCAGGCATCCTATAAGATTTTCCTTCATAAGTTCGATGGCTCCAGAAATGGGGGTCGTTGGTGTAGTAGTAATAACATTTTTCACCATAATGTCTTTTACTGTAGTATAATTTTCCAGTTCTTCAGACTTCATTTTTTTAACATGGGTCCAGGTAAGTAACCCGCAAAGTTCCCCTTCTTCATTTTCCACTGGCATATGGTGTATGTTTTTCCACTCCATGATACTTGTGGCAAGTAATGCTAAATCTGATTCTTTTACCGTAAATAACCGTGTTGTCATGATATGACCTACCCATAATGTAAAATCTTTAAGTACTTTTTTGGTAGGGATAGCATCCCACCGAGAAATTGGGATACCCTCTATTTGATTTTTATAGGTATATTTTGTTAATAATCGTAATGCTTGATCGGTTTTTAGGGTGTTTTTTAAATTGCGAAAATTTGAAACCATCCATTGCGAACCACCCTTGGCTTCTATTCGTTCTTCAATGAGTTGTAAGTAAAATGTACTTTCTTCTTTTGAAAGCCCTATGTTTTGGAGTCCTTTTTCAGCCAAGGGTAAGAGTACAGTTTTGAATAATTTTTTTGGGGTATAATCTTTCCCCATCCAATGAAGCACGGCCTCATTGCCATAACGGGCTGCCTTAATAAAATTGGATTTAGCATCTCTAAAATCCATGACCTTTGGCATATCATTAAACTCCTTTGGCCGACCTTTCATAAGCCCCACCCAAAAAACAAAATTTGCCATTTCATCTAGTGTTGAAGGCCCTGCCGGAATATATCGATTTTCAATACGTAAGTGAGGCTTTCCTTCGCCTACTCCATAACATGCTCTATTCCAGGGGTAAATGGTGCCATTATGAAGACTAAGTGCTTTCAATTTTGGGATGTTTCCTTGTTTAACATCCTCAAATGAGTTTTCGTCGATTTCGGTAGTTAATACCGATTTGTATTGAGAAATATTCTCCTTATAAATATCAACGATACTTCCTGTAGCCCATTGCGTTCCGAAAGATACTCTGGGCAATTGATCTTTTAAAGCCAACGAAATATGGCGCGTATCAATACTTTGCCGAAAAAGGGCAATTCTTGTTTCGCTCCATAACTCTCTACCTAACAGCATTGGCGAATTAGTACAAATAGATAAAACCGGACCAGCAATGGCCTGTGCCCAATTAAAGCTGGAAATAAAATCGCCTGGATCTATTTGAAGATGTAACTGAAAACTGGTATTACAAGCCTCAAATAATACCGAGTCGTGACGGATACTCAATTCATCTACTCCCATCAAATGTAGATGAAAATGAGAGCCGCGTTGTTCCATTAACCGCTTATTTAATGCCAAATACCGTGGTCTTTCGGTAATATAATTTAGCCTTAAATGGGTTTGCGAAATAGTGGGTAAAATTCCTGTTAAAACTACTTTGCTATCATGTTGTTTTGCTGCTTCATTAGCTTTTTCAAGTAGCGTTTGTAATTGGTTTTTCACTTTTTCAAAACAGCCTTCTTTTAACTCTTCAGGGTCAAGATTTATTTCTAAATTATACTTGGCTAGCTCTGTGGTAAAATGTGCATCATTTATTTGCTTCATGATGGCGTCGGCATTATTTGCCGGTCGCCAATCTTTTGTTACTAAACAAAATTCTTGCTCGGCGCCAATTCGAGTAATTCCTGTTTCAATCATATCATGCTCAAGCATATACTCTAATGCCTTAATATCTTGTAATAAATGATCTATAAATTGTGCTTGAAGCGTATCATTTTCACGTAATGTTACCTTTTGTTCTCCCATAATCTACTTTTTATCACATCTAAATTGAAAAAAATCACTTTTTTAAAATATGATAACCGTCAGTTGAAGAGATAATTACGGCATTTAACACTATTTTAAGGCATTTGTCGTTGCAGGGATAGTATATTTAGCAATCAATTCTAACAATCAAAAAAAATGTATTCAAAAAATTTCCAAAAGTCACTACTATTTCTATTTGCCGGGCTTCTTTTTGTTGCTTGTAAAAAAGAAGGAACAACTCCTGAAGAAACTGCAAAACTTTCAATCGATTTTGAAAAATATGAACTCGCCAATGGACTTGACGTAGTACTGCATCAAGATAAAAGTGATCCTATTATTTCTCTTGCCATTCAGTATGGGGTGGGATCCAATCGCGAAAAGACAGGCCGTACCGGATTTGCACACTTGTTTGAACATATGTTATTTCAGGAATCTGAAAACGTAGGGCAGGATCAATTCTTCAAAAAAATACAAGACGCCGGAGGAACTCTTAATGGGGGTACATGGAAAGATGGTACTATCTATTATGAAGTGGTCCCCAAAAATGCTATGGAAATGGTCATGTGGCTGGAAAGTGACCGCATGGGGTATTTAATCAATACCGTAACCGAGTCTGCTTTTTACAACCAGCAGGAAGTGGTTCAGAATGAAAAAAGACAACGGGTGGACAATAATCCTTATGGGCACACCAATTGGGTGTTAGACAAAAATATCTATCCCGAAGGACATCCGTACAACTGGCAGGTGATAGGGGAGTTGGTAGATTTGCAAAATGCTACCGTAGAAGATGTAAAAGAATTTTACGACCGTTTTTACGGCCCCAACAATGCTACTCTGGTGTTGGCTGGTGATTTTGAAACCGAAGAGGCTAAAGCCATGATCGAAAAATACTTTGGTGAAATTAAAAAACGTCAAGACGTAGAACCACTAAAACCACAGCCTGTAACGATTGCTGAAACCAAACGTTTTTATCATGAGGACAACTTTGCGCAAGCACCGCAATTGAATATGGTATGGCCAACTATTGAACAATATACAGACGATGCTTATGCGTTGGATTTCCTTGCTGAAATTCTTTCCAGCGGAAAAAAAGCTCCCATGTATAAAGTGTTGGTAAAAGAGAAGGAATTAACTTCTAGGACTTCGGCCTATAATAATAGTCAGCAAATTGCAGGCGAATTTCACATTCGTATTACCGCAAACGATGGTGTAGATTTGGATAATGTGGAAAGTGCCATTTTTGAATCCTTTGCCCTTTTCGAAAAAGATGGGGTGACCGATCGCAATGTGGAACGTATTAAAGCCGGACTGGAAACCCAGTTTTACAACGGTATTAGCAGTGTGTTAGGGAAATCCTTCCAACTATGTCAATATAATGTTTTTGCAGGAGACCCCGGATTTATTGAGCAAGACATCGAGAACATTAAAAAAGTAACTAAGGAAGATGTATTACGCGTGTACAACACCTACATTAAAGACAAGCCCTTTGTAATGACCAGTTTTGTGCCCAAAGGACAAATGACGTTAATTGCTGAAAATTCTGAAAAAGCCCCTGTGGTAGAAGAAGAAATCAAGGATAATGTGGAGAAAATTGTAGAAGACAAAGAGGAAGAAATTGCAAAAACTCCTTCCAATTTCGATCGCTCTGTAGAACCATCTCAAGGGCCTGCTCCTGCATTGAGCATTCCTTCCAGCTGGAATGCTGAATTAGCTAACGGGATGAAAGTCTTCGGAATTGAACAAAATGAAATTCCAACAGTGAACTTCAGTTTGGTGATTGATGGCGGACATTTGTTGGACGACAAAAATAAAAATGGTGTTGCCAATTTAATGACCGATATTATGATGGAAGGAACTGCCACAAAAACTCCGGAACAATTAGAAGAAGAAATTGAAATGTTGGGTGCCAGTATTAATATGTACACAACAGATGAATCCATTGTTGTTCAGGGAAATACCTTAACGCGTAACTTCGATAAAACCATGGATTTGGTAAAAGAAATTTTACTGGAACCCCGTTGGGATGAAGAAGAATTTGACCGCATTAAAACGGCTACCATTAACCAAATTAAACGCTCTGCTGCAGATCCTAACACTGTAGCTAATAATGTGTATAATAAATTGCTCTATGGCGAAGACCATATTTTCAGTTATCCTACTATTGGTACCGAAGAATCTGTAACCGCTATTACTATGGACGATTTAAAAGCTTTTTACCAAAAGAACTTTTCTCCTTCTATTTCAAAATTCCACGTGGTAGGTAAAATTAATAAAGAAAAAGCCCTTGCTAACTTAAAAGGAATCGAAGAAGGCTGGGCTGCAAAAGAGGTAACCATTCCGGAGTATCCTATTGCCAACAATCGAGATAAAGCATCTTTGTATTTTGTTGATATTCCAAATGCGAAGCAATCGGTAATAAATATTGGCTATGTGGGCTTATCAAGAGGAGATAAAGATTTTTACTCTGCAGAGGTCATGAATTATAAGTTGGGTGGTTCTTTCAGCGGAAATGTAAACTTAATTTTACGAGAAGAAAAAGGATATACCTACGGTGCTCGTACTAATTTTAGTGGTGGAAAAGTTCCCGGAACTTTTACCGCATCTTCCAGTGTGCGTACTAATACCACAGGAGAATCGGTAGCAATTTTTAAAGAAGAAATTGCGAAATACAAAGAAGGTATTAGTGAAGAAGATTTAGCATTTACTAAAAATGCCTTGATTAAGTCTAATGCCCGTAGGTTCGAAACACAGTTTTCTTTGCTTGGAATGTTACAGGAAATGAGTAATTATGGACTTTCCCCCAACTATATTGAAGATGAAGAAGCTGTGATTAAAAACATGACGTTGGAGCAACACAAAGCATTGGCCAATAAATATCTGGACGAGTCTAAAATGGCGTATTTAGTGGTGGGCGATGCCACTACCCAATACCCACAATTTAAAAAGATGGGCTTTGACGAAGTGATGCTGGTAGATAAAAATGGCGAAGAAGTAAAAATGGAAGATGTAAAGCAGTAATTAATTTTTCAACTATGTAAAGGGGTGCTGAAAGGCATCCCTTTTTTATTAAAAAATACGATCTTCCTTTAAATATTCCCTCTTAATCCCTTCCATCAATAAAATACGGGTCAATATATTGCTTTTTTGATTTAATGCTTGCAAACTGCAATACTGAATAATGTTTACAATATTAGAACCCGTTAAATCGTACTTTCGGGCAATGGCATCCAAGTCAATATCCTCACTAAATTGCAACTGCTTCGGCATATTTTTTAACCATATTTCCTTGCGTTCCTTTTCCCCGGGCAGTTCAAAAGGGCAGAGGGATTGAAACCTTCG
>JAGQZA010000121.1:0-2069 GCA_020435805.1 Flavobacteriaceae bacterium | reverse complement strand
GGCATATTTTTTAACCATATTTCTTTTCGTTCCTTTTCCCCGGGGAGTTCAAAAGGGCAGAGGGATTGAAACCTTCGTGTAAAGGCCTCGTCAATATTGTCTTTAAAATTCGATGCCAAAATCACCAATCCCGGGTGCGACTCCACCCGCTGTAGCAAATATGAAACTTCTTGGTTGGCATATTTATCATGAGCATCACGCACGTTGGTTCGTTTCCCAAAAATGGCATCGGCTTCATCAAAAAAGAGAATCCAATCTTTGTTGGCGGCACGGTCAAACAAATTGGAGAGATGTTTTTCGGTTTCTCCAATGTATTTAGAAACTACGGTAGAAAGGTCAATACGGTACACCGGCTTTTGAGTGTATTTCCCCAACAAACTTGCGGTAAGGGTCTTTCCCGTTCCCGGAGGTCCATAAAACAAAGCTCTGTAACCCGCTTTAATACGGTGCTTCATATTCCAAACTTCCATGAGTTGTTGGTGATGATTCAACCAAATTTCAAGCTCATCAATGTGACGTTTGGTTTTTTCATTCAAAATTAAGTCCTCCCAGGTAAGAGGTGTTTCCAACTTTTCAGCAGGGAAGTCGGTGCTTAACTTGGGCGGTGGAACTACTCCCGTAGTCAATAAATGAATAGCATCTTGATGAAGTAACAATTTCCCACTAAGCAGTGGTTCCCCTTCAGGTACTTTGTCGAGATATACTATTTCTTTGGAATGAAATAAATGTTCTTCATGAAACAAGCTGATGCTATTAATTCGTTCGGCTAAATTACTTCCACCCAATAAAAACTGAACGGTTTCTCCCGTGGGAAGAATACCTCGGTGGTTTTTTCCTTTTACACCACCAAAAATTGGAAAATCGGTTCCTTGGGGAAATTCTTCAGCGACCACCTCTAATAAAAAATCGGGGAGTAAGTGAGGAACTAAAGCCAATAAAAGTACCACACTTTCTTCTTTTGAAAGTTGGTTATCCTTTATAAATTTGGCAGGAAGGGAATTTCCTAAACTTTCTTCAGAGAGGGAAGGACAATCTTCGTTAAAAGAGCCTTGTAGATTTTTAATTCTCCACGAGATAACCTCCCGTAAATACGAGAAAACAATTCCTAAATCTTTGTGTACAACCCCCATTAGTTATTGTATTTGTTGTATGCCGATTGAAGTTTGGTGTCGTACTTATTTTGCTTGTAGCCCGGGCCGTTATACCCTTTAGCAAAGGCTTCCCAATTATTGTTGCGCAAATGTCGTAGTAGGTTATTCGCTTCGCAAAACTTTCCAAAAGCTTCCAAATGTGCTTTTTCATGGGTGTACATATGCGCCACAAAGCTGTCAACGCTTGGATACCCTAAGGTTTGCCAATGAAATCCCATAATTTGAAAAGAGCCGTAGGAAGCAGCTTCATAAGCGGCGTCATGCACACGGTCATCATCGCTTAAGCCGGCAGCTTTTTCCAAACGGTCGTACTCTTGTTTTCCCCCTTCGTAAAAAGATTTTGTCCATTGAGAATACAACACATTTTTACTTTTTTCTGAAACTAATTGATTGGGATCGAACCCTTTATTTTTAAGCTGTTTCCAAAAAATATGACCTTCAAAAAGAATACGAGGTCGGCCATCGAGGAGAAACCCTTTGCCACTACTTTCCACTTCGTTTACGGCTTTTACAGCGGCAAGTTCTAAGTTAAATTTAATAGCAAAATCTTGTAAATCTTCTTCCGAAAGAAATTTAGTATTGAACATAGTAAGTTGCTGCTGTTTTTCATACAGTTTGGACCAGGTTTTGGGGCCAACTATGCCATCGACTACTAAGTTGTTTTCTGATTGAAAATCTTTCACAGCAACATCGGTATCTTTTCCAAAGTAGTTGGAGACATACACTTCATAGCCCAACTCAAGTAAAAGTTCTTCTAGGGTGTAAACCTCATTACCGGTAGATCTGTATTTAAGTGTTTTCATTGAGTAGTGCTTTGTGGGTTAGCTAAAGCCGTAATTTCGGCAAATTGTTTCCGAAGCAAGGGATGTTCCAAGATCGCTTTTACATAGGCCAAGCTGCTTTTGCTTAAATGCCGTG
>JAGQZA010000120.1 GCA_020435805.1 Flavobacteriaceae bacterium | reverse complement strand
GTGTCCATGCCCGAGGATCTGAAAAAAGAAATCTTTGAATATAGTAGAATTGATAAACTAGATTTAGACAAATTAACCAAATTTAAAACTGCCAAAGCCATTGAAGCGGCTGCAAAGCAGGAAGGAGGAACCGCCGGTGCAGGAATGGGCATGGGCATGGGCTTTGTTATGGCCCAACAAATGGGAGCCATGATGGGAAACCAACAAGCCACTACTAATACTACATCTTCACCGCCCCCAATACCGGTTGCCGTTACCTATTTTTATGCGGTAAATGGACAACAAGCAGGCCCGGTAACTATGGAGCAGTTAAGTGCCTTATTTGCCAACCGAACGATAAATAAAGACACCCTCATTTGGAAACAAGGCATGGCCAATTGGACGGCTTTAAAAGATGTGGAAGAACTGAAAGCATTTTTGGGAGGAAATACACCGCCGCCGCTTCCGGGGGCATAAATTTTTAGACGTTGTCAGGTTGAGCGCAGTCGGAACCTTTTAGACGTCTCTTAATTTTCAGTTCTCGACTGCGCTCGAACGGACAAATACATGCAAACCGAACCGCAACAAAAATCCGAATTAAAAAAAGCCTGTGTGAACTGTGGAGCAGAATTATTATATGCTCCAGGGACAACAGAGCTTAAGTGTGAATATTGTAGTTACACACAAACCATAGCTCCTTCGGAAGGTGGTTTTGAAGAATTAGAGCTTCAACCCTATTTAGATGCTCTCGGCTCGCAATCGCACAGCGAAGTCATTACTATGCTTCAATGTAAAAATTGTGGCGCTAATCAGCATATTGAAGAAAACTACAAATCGCTTCATTGTGTCTATTGTAGTTCTCCTTTGGTTATTGAAGATGCTCATAAAGAAGAATGGATTTTACCGGGAGCTGTGTTGCCCTTCCAAATCAATCAAAGTAAAGCACATCAAATATTTCAAAAATGGGTGTCAGGATTATGGTGGGCACCCAATAAATTAAAAAAGGCAAGTCTAGATCCGCAAAATACCAAAGGACTTTATGCTCCTTATTGGACTTTTGATGCGCAGCTTTTTGCCAATTATACAGGGCAACGCGGTGATTATTATTATGTTACCGTTCCTTATACCACCACTGTAAACGGAAAAACGGTTACCCGAACCCGACAAGAACAACGAACCCGTTGGACGCCTGCAAGCGGCAATATTTCCGGGTTTGTGGATGATACTTTAATTAAGGCTTCCAAACAGAAATCGGGAGTGATTCCACAAAAAGTAGCGCATTGGAATTTAAAAGAATTAAAACCTTTTGATAGTAGCTACTTGGCAGGATTTGTGACCGAAAAATATACTATCCCGTTGCAGGAAGGGCATTTGGAATCGAATAAAGAGGCTCGAAAAATTGCCGAGCGCTGGGCATGTAGAGACATTGGGGGAGACACACAGCGGATCACTTCGTTGAATATGAAATTAACCAACGAAACATTTAAGCATATACTTTTACCGGTATATATAAGTGCCTATCGTTACAATAGCAAACGCTATAACTTTTTTGTGAATGGGCAAACCGGAGCCATCTCTGGGCAGAGACCTTATTCTTTCTGGAAGATATTCTTTTTTGTTTTGTTCATATTACTGATTCTGGGAGTCATAATATATTTTGCCAATCAATGAGAACCTTAGTTGTTGGCGATATACATGGGGGATTAAAAGCACTGAAACAACTCCTTGAAAAAGTACACCCCTCAGTAACAGATCAATTTATATTTTTAGGAGATTATGTGGATGGCTGGAGTGAAAGTGCACAGACGGTTTCTTTTTTAATTGAATTTTCAAAAAAATATCCCAGTATTTTTCTTCGTGGCAATCATGACGAGCTAACATATAATTATTTAAAACATGGCGATGACAACCCATTGTGGTTAAATCACGGAGGAAGCGCTACCAAAAAAAGCTACGAACGTTTTTCTTCCTCAGTAATTGAAGTTCATTTCCAATTTTTTCAGAAACTCAAAAATTATCATATAGATTCTCAAAATAGGTTGTTTGTTCACGCAGGATTTACCAACCTAAACGGCCCTCAACATGAATATTACCCCAATTTGGTGTATTGGGACAGAACGCTTTGGGAAATGGCGTGTTCGTTAGACAAAAATCTTTCTAAAAAGGATGTATTATACCCTTCCCGATTACAATTATTTTCTGAAATCTACATTGGTCATACCCCTACTACTCGATTGGGTAAAACCACCCCTATAAATTATGCGAATGTTTGGAACATAGATACCGGAGCTGCTTTTAAGGGGCCTTTATCCATGATAGACATTGACACTAAAGAAATTTGGCAAAGTGATCCCGTTTACAAATTATATCCTTCTGAAAAAGGAAGGAATTAAAGCGGTTGAAGCTCAAAAGTTCTAACTTCGGGGATTACGTGGCATTGGTTTGCTTTCACGACTATTGTTTCTGAAGTGTATTCGTTATACCCTTCGGCAGAAATATAAATACTATAATTTCCGGCACGTTCTCCAGCTCCAAAAAATCCTGTAAAATCCTGAAAACTCATTAATTCCTCCGAATAATTTCCATCGGTTGCTGTAACGGTAATATTTTCAGTAATAAATTGGCCCGTTACAGCATTGGTTACTGAAATAGAAAGGCCATATACAAATTCTTCGGTACAGGCAAAACCATCATCTTCTTTTTGGGGGCAAGCCCAAAGTAATAAGCAAGAACTAAAAACAAGCCATTTTTTTATCATAAACAAAAAACGCAGGGTTTCCTTTTTTAGTACAAAAAACCGCCTTAAAAAAGGCGGTTTCAAACACTAAGACTTTTTTATAAATCGAATTTTATTCCTTGGGCCAAAGGCAATTTGGTTGTGTAATTAATAGTATTGGTTTGTCTTCGCATATAGACTTTCCAGGCATCACTTCCACTTTCGCGACCACCACCGGTTTCCTTTTCGCCTCCAAAGGCACCCCCGATTTCGGCACCAGAAGTTCCAATATTCACATTGGCAATTCCACAGTCACTACCGGAATGACTTAAGAAACGTTCTGCTTCTCGAAGGTTGTTTGTCATGATGGCAGAAGACAATCCTTGCACTACCCCGTTTTGTAATTCAATAGCATTTTCTACCTCCCCGCTGTATTTCAACAAATACAATACCGGAGCAAAAGTTTCGTGTTGAACAATTTCAAAACTGTTTTTAGCTTCCGCAATGGCAGGCTTTACATAGCAACCGCTCTCATAGCCATCACCTTCTAGTACGCCGCCTTCAACAAGAAGAGTCCCTCCTTCAGCCTTTACTTTTTCCAATGCTTTGTTATACATAGCCACAGCATCTGTATCGATTAATGGACCTACGTGGTTATTTTCATCCAGAGGATTCCCAATGCGAAGTTGTCCATACGCAGCCACCAGAGCTTCTTTTACTTTATCGTAAATACTTTCATGAATAATTAATCTTCGGGTTGAGGTGCAACGTTGCCCTGCAGTTCCCACAGCGCCAAATACAGCCCCAATAACGGTCATTTTAATATCGGCATCGGGGGTTACAATAATGGCGTTGTTGCCTCCAAGTTCCAATAAACTTTTTCCTAATCTTTCCCCAACCGTTTTGGCTACTATTTTTCCCATACGCGTAGATCCTGTTGCAGATATTAGGGGAATTCTTTTATCGGTGGTCATCATTTCACCTACTTTGTAATCTCCGTTAATTAAGCAAGAAATACCTTCGGGTAAATTGTTTTTTTCAAAAACTTTGGCTGCTATTTTTTGGCAGGCAATCCCACATAAAGGGGCTTTTTCAGAAGGTTTCCAAACGCATACATCGCCACAAATCCATGCCAGTGCCGTATTCCAACTCCAAACCGCCACCGGAAAGTTAAACGCCGAAATAATTCCTACTACCCCCAGAGGATGGTATTGTTCGTACATTCTGTGCCCGGGTCGTTCACTATGCATGGTTAAACCATGTAATTGTCTTGAAAGGCCCACGGCAAAATCGCAAATGTCAATCATTTCTTGAACCTCGCCGAGTCCTTCTTGGTAGCTTTTCCCCATTTCGTAGGAAACCAATTTCCCAAGTGGAGCTTTTAACGCTCTCAACGCTTCCCCAAACTGACGTACAATTTCTCCACGTTGCGGGGCGGGCATCAATCTCCACGTTTTGAAGGCTTGAGTGGCCGTTTGCATGACTTGTTCGTATTCCTCTTTTGAAGTGATGGTTACTTTCCCAATTAAAGTACCGTCAACGGGAGAATAAGAAGCTAAGGTGTCATTTCCTGGCAGCCAGTTATTGCCTGTGGAAGTTCCGTAATTTATTTCTTGAATTCCTAATTGTTGAAGGGCTTCTTCAATACCGAAGGAAGTAGCAACAGTGCTCATAGTTGTAGAAAATTTTGTCGTTAAATATAAAGTGCAAAGGTAGGTATTCCTTGATAGAAAATAAAGAATTTGAAGCTTTGAAATTAGATAAATAATGCGAATTATTCTCCTTTAAATCTGGGGTCTGTTTCCATCACAGTACCACAATTTTTGCAGGTTCGAAGGTCTTCAGAATTATAATATTCCTTAAAATGGGGTAAAAAATCCTTTTCAATATCGTGCAATTCAAAATACACTTCGTGCAATTTTGTATTACAGTTATCGCAAAACCAAAGCAATCCATCGGTATATCCTTTTCCAGCTCTTTTGCGCTCAATAACAAGACCTATGGATCCTTCACTTCTTCCGGGAGAATGCGGCACTTTGGCAGGATGTAGGTACATATCACCGGGACCTAAAGGCATTTCCTTCCGTTCTCCATTTTCTTGAATAATGACATTGATATTTCCCTCTAGCTGATAAAAGAGTTCTTCGGTTTCGTTATAATGATAATCTTTTCTGGCATTAGGTCCAGCAACAATCATAACAATATAATCTTCAGCATCTACATAGAGGTTTTTGTTACCAACCGGTGGTTTTAACAAATCTCTATTTTCTTCTATCCACTTTGTTAAATTGAAAGGTTTTGAAATAGCCATTGCCGTACAGTTATGAGTTTGCATAAATGTACGGCAAAAGCAGTAAATCTAAAAATTAAGAAGTAATTTACTTTCTATAGAAAAGTTCTGTAAAATAATATTTTCCGGTACTGTTTTGTATCACACCAAAACCGGTATGCGTATAGTTTCCTTCCAAAACACTTCTATGAGACGGGCTATTAATCCAGGCATTTACCAATGTTTCAGCATCAGTATAGCCAACAGCTACATTCTCTCCTACCGATTGGGCTCCACGATTTTTTAAAGCTTCGGAACGAACTCCAAAATTGTCGTGACTAATTTTGTTTTTTTCAATCATATACTGCGTGTGGTCCACGGCATAGGCAGAGGCGTATTGTTGGTCTCTTTTTAACTCGAAAAGACCTAAAGATACGCGATACGCATTCACGTATTGTAAAATTTCATTAGCCATTTGCCAATCGGTTTCATTGGCAAGGTTAAGGTCAATAGAAAGGTTGGATTCTTCAACGGTTTCCACAGTTTCTTCTTTGGAACAGGATACAGTAGTAAATAATACCATAGCCAGTAGGCTGGTTGTAAGTAGTTTCATAATTCGGGGGCATCAAATTTGGGGCTTGATGTAGTCCAAAGATAGAAAAAAAAGCTTACGAAACAACACTTTATCGAATTTTATGTGCATTTAATCGATAAAAATTCAACTTGCTGTGTGAATTTTCTATAGTTAAATTTTATGCAAAGGCCAATAAATACAGGATTTAATAGTATTTTTAGCGTAGCAATAAAAAAATGACCCCATGACTAAAATTTTAACATTTTTATTCCTACTTTTTTTGATATTTGGATGTAAAAAATACGATAATAGTAACAATAATATCGATGAAATGCATTTGCAATCCAATAAAAAAGCTGAAGATATGCCCAAATTTGCTATTGTTATTCATGGGGGAGCGGGTACCATTCTGAAAGAAAATATGACCGATTCTTTAGAATTAGCCTATAAAAATACATTGCAGGAAGCCGTAAAAACCGGTCATGAAATTTTAAAAAGGGGAGGTAGTGCTTTGGAAGCTGTCACTAAAACTATCAACATTATGGAAGACTCACCCCTTTTTAATGCCGGAAAAGGCGCCGTTTTTACGCACGAAGAAACGAATGAACTGGACGCCTCTATTATGGATGGTGCCACGTTAAATGCCGGTGCAGTTGCCGGAGTTACCCATATAAAAAACCCCATCAACCTTGCTTATGAAGTCATGGTTAACAGTGACCACGTCATACTTGCAGGAAAAGGTGCAGAAGAATTTGCCCAATTAAGCGGATTTGAGTTGGTGGATCCCTCTTACTTTTATACCGAAAATCGATTTCAATCCCTTCAGAAAATAAAGGACAAAGAAAAGACCCAATTGGACCACGATGGTAAAACTGCTTATACAGATTCCTTTATAAAAAACTCAAAATTTGGTACAGTTGGCTGTGTGGCTTTAGATAAAAACGGAAACCTTGCGGCAGGAACTTCTACTGGGGGAATGACCAACAAACGCTGGAACCGAATAGGAGATGCTCCCATTATTGGAGCAGGGACGTATGCCAACAATGCCACCTGTGGCGTTTCATCCACAGGTTGGGGCGAATACTTCATACGGGCTATGGTCGCGCATGATATTTCGGCCATGATGGAATATAAGGACATTACTTTACAAGAAGCTGCTTATGAGGTTATTCAGAAAAAAGTACCTGCTTTAGGGGGTGACGGAGGCATTGTAGCAATTGACAAAGAGGGGAACATAGCTATGGAGTTTAACACCGCCGGAATGTACCGAGCTTATATAAATACCGAAGGAGAATTATTTATAGGAATATATAAAGACTGACATCCCTCCCCAACCCTCCCTTCAAAGGGAGGGAGCTTTTTAGACAACTTTTTTTAATTATGAAACCACCTTACTACGCTGTCATTTTTACCAATACTCAAACCGAAACTCTTGAGGGATATAGTGTCATGGCTCAAAAAATGGAAGAGTTAGCTCAACAACAACCCGGTTATCTTGGGATGGAACATGCACGAAGTGACATAGGTATTACCATCAGTTATTGGGAAACATTGGAAGCCATTAAAAATTGGAAAGCGAATCTAGACCACCAAGAAACACAACGATTGGGCAAGGAACAATGGTATAAAAACTATACGGTTCGAATTTGTAGGGTTGAAAAAGCTTATTTTTTTTAAAAAAGCAACGCTTTACCTTTCTCTGCATCTTCTTTAAAATTCTACACTTAGGCAAGAAAATTACTCTAACTTCAACAAATTTTAGAGATGAAATTAAAAGATTCCATTCTTGCCGTATTTCTTTTTACATTCCTTTTTGTTTTTTTATTTTATAAACAATGGTTAGGAATCAACTTAGTGATTTTTGAAATATTCTTTTTAGGGTACTTATATTTTTCAAAGGAACTACACTTTACAAGAAACTTAACTCTCACCTTTTCTTTTCTT
>JAGQZA010000011.1 GCA_020435805.1 Flavobacteriaceae bacterium | reverse complement strand
CATGATCTGTAGTGATTATAAGTTTAAAACCTGCTTGAGCTGCTTGCTGAATAAGTTCCATTAAGGGAGAATTACGAAACCAACTTTTCGTTAAAGATCTATAGGATTTATCATTAGATGCCAATTCTTTAATTACTTCCATCTCTGTCTTGGCATGAGAAAGCATATCTACAAAATTATAAACCACTACGGTAAGGTCATCATTTTTAAGTGATTTGAAGTTTTCAGAAAGTTTTTTACCTTGTTTTAGGCTTGAAATTTTGTTGTAACTCCATTTTATATTTAGCCCAAGTCGCTTTAATTGTGCTGCTAGAAATTCTTCTTCGTATAGGTTTTTACCCCCATCATCGGTATCATTCAGCCAATAGTTGGGAAATAGTTTTTCCATTTCACTAGGCATTAAACCAGAAAAAATGGCATTACGGGCATATTGTGTTGCTGTGGGTAAAATACTATAAAAAATTTCTTCGTTTGTCTTTTTGTAGAAACTTGACAGCATAGGCTCAAATGCCTTCCATTGGTCATATCGGAGATTGTCGATTACTACCAACAAAGTAGGAGTGTCTTTAATTTGCGGCGTCACTTTTTCTCTAAAAAGCGTATGAGACATAATAGGCGCTTCGTCATTACCATTAAACCAAGTAGCATAATTTTTTTCAATAAACTTGCAAAATTGAACGTTTGCCTCGGTTTTTTGACTTTCCAAAATTTCAATCATACTGGTATCTTCAATTTCCTCCAGTTCCAATTCCCAATACACCAATTTTTGATACAAATCTGCCCATTCTTTTGCTGAATTAACCATAGACATATCCATGGATATTTTTCGGAATTCTTGCTGATAACTGGAAGTAGTCTTTTGAGAAATAAGACGAGAGTGGTCCAAATTTTTCTTCAAACTAAGAAGAATTTGATTTGGATTGACGGGTTTTATTAAGTAATCGGCAATCTTTGAACCAATGGCTTCTTCCATAATATGTTCCTCCTCACTTTTGGTAATCATGATTACGGGAACAGAATCTTTAAGCTCTTTAATTTCGGCAAGTGTTTCAAGCCCTGTAAGTCCTGGCATATTTTCGTCGAGGAAAATGATGTCAAAATTTTCTTTATGAATTTCCTCTAAAGCTTCAGAACCACTTTGCGCAGTAGTTACTTTATAATTTCTATTTTCAAGAAATAAAATATGGGGTTTTAGTAAGTCTATTTCATCATCTACCCAGAGTACTTTTATCTCGTTCATATATGTATATTTGTGAAGTTTTGTTTGTTACAGATTCTGCTTGGTCATCTATATAACAACAAAAATGGCATTGTAGTATTTTAAGACGAAAGTAGTACTATTAATTTAAAGTTAAAATTTGATAAGAAATAACAAGCTTAAAATTGTTAACGACCCTATTTATGGTTTTATAACAATTCCCAGTGAATTGGTTTATAACCTTATAGAACATCCCTATTTTCAGCGATTACGAAGAATCTCTCAAATGGGAATGTCTTATCTTGTCTATCCCGGGGCTCATCATACAAGATTTCATCACGCTTTAGGAGCTATGTTTTTAATGCAACGGGCGGTTCAGGTGTTGCGGTCTAAAGGCGTTGAAATTTCAGAAATAGAAGCACAAGACCTATATATAGCCATTTTATTACACGATATTGGCCATGGTCCTTTTTCTCATGCATTGGAAAATAGCATCGTGGAAGGGATTAGCCATGAGGAGCTTTCCTTACTTTTCATGAACCTTCTTAATGAAGAATTTAATGGAAAACTGGAAGGAGCTATTAAAATTTTTAAAAAGGAATGCCCTCGAAAGTTCATGCATCAATTAGTTTCAGGCCAATTGGATATGGACAGGCTGGATTATCTTCGAAGAGATAGTTTTTATACAGGGGTTACTGAAGGTAATGTAAGCTCGCAACGACTCATAGCCATGTTAGATGTCCATAATGACTCGCTTGTGGTGGAGGAAAAAGGGATATATTCGGTCGAAAAGTTTATTGTTGCGAGACGATTTATGTATTGGCAAGTCTATTTACATAAAACTTCCCTTGCTGCGGAACAACTGGTCCTTGGTGTCTTGAAAAGGGCGAAAGATCTTTCTTTGAAAGGAGAAAAATTACCTGCAAGTGCGGCACTTTCTTATTTTCTGAATAAAATAGTTCATAAAGCAGATTTTTCTTCCGAAACATTAGCCGTTTTTGCAAGACTAGATGATGTTGATGTTTTAGCAGCACTAAAAGCATGGGAGTACCATAATGATGTTGTTTTATCGCAAATTTCTAAAATGCTTTTGCATAGAAAACTTTTAAAAGTTAAAATTAGCAATCAGCCTTTTTCTGAAGAAAAATTAAAAGAAAAAAGGGTAGCCTTCATGGTCAA
Organism: Flavobacteriaceae bacterium; assembly: GCA_020435805.1. GTDB lineage: Bacteria > Bacteroidota > Bacteroidia > Flavobacteriales > Flavobacteriaceae > Halomarinibacterium. Next base: position 22,295 of record JAGQZA010000011.1, on the reverse strand, counting down.
ACACAACCTTTCTTTGGAAGAAGCATCTTATTTTGTATTTACGGGTGAAATATCCAACCAAGCCTACCGAATGGACAAGGAAAATATTTTCCTTTTAAAGAAGAATGGAAAGCTCAAGGACGTTGCCAAAGCAAGTGATCAACTTAATATTGAAGCACTTTCAAAAACAGTAGTAAAACATTATCTGTGTTATCCTAAGTTAGAATAACACCGCTTTTTTTATATTTGCACACATAATCATAAAAATGAACTTTACAGCCAACCAAATAGCAGGCATTTTGGAAGGAACCGTAGAAGGAGACGGGGAAGTTGAGGTTTCAAAACTATCAAAAATTGAAGAAGGAACCCATGGGAGCCTTACTTTTTTGGCAAATCCCAAATACAAACCATTCATCTATACTACCCAGGCATCTATAACAATTGTAAGTAATGAATTTGTGGTTGAAAACCCTATTAAAACAACCCTCATTCGTGTAGAAGATGCGTATAAATCTTTCTCAAAGCTCTTGGAATATTATAACCAAGTAAAAATGAATAAAACAGGAATTGAACAGCCTGTTTACATTTCAGAAACGTCTGCATACGGCGAAAATATTTATATAGGGGCTTTTGTGTATGTTGGTGACAATGTAAAAATTGGTGACAATGTAAAAATTTATCCTAATGTTTATATAGGAGATAATGTTACTTTGGGCAATAATGTTATTGTTTTTGCAGGTGCTAAAATATATTCTGAAACAAGTATTGGCAATAACTCTGTAATCCATAGTGGCGCAATTATAGGTGCCGATGGATTTGGCTTTTCTCCTAATGAAAAAGGAGAGTACATTAAAGTTCCCCAAACAGGCAATGTTATTATTGAAGACAATGTAGATATTGGAGCTGGTACAACCATTGATAGGGCTACGTTAGGCTCTACCATTCTTCGAAGAGGTGTAAAACTGGATAATCAAATTCAAATTGCACATAATGTAGAAATCGGGAAAAATACCGTAATCGCTGCTCAAACCGGTATTGCGGGATCCACTAAAATTGGTGAAAATTGTATGATTGGAGGGCAAGTAGGTATTGTGGGGCATATCGTTATTGGGAACAATGTTCGTATTCAAGCTCAAAGTGGTATTGGGCGCAATGTAAAAGATAATGAAGTGTTGCAAGGATCTCCGGCATTAAATTATGGAGATTATAATAAAAGTTATGTTCATTTTAAAAACCTTCCCAAAATTGTGGAGCGAATCCATTCTTTTGAGAAAAAATTAGAAAAAGAATAACCTCATGGCAAAACAATGTACCATAAATAAAGAAATTTCACTAACCGGAGTAGGCTTGCATACGGGAAAAGAAGTAACTATTACTTTTAAACCTGCTCCACAAGATTATGGATACGCTTTTGTGAGGGTTGATCTTGAAGGGCATCCTGTAATTGAAGCAGATGCTAACTATGTAGTGAATACACAACGAGGCACTAACCTTGAAAAATTGGGAGTTAAAATTCAAACCTCAGAGCATGTTTTGGCCGCCTTGGTTGGAATGGAAGTAGATAACTGTATTATTGAATTAAATGCTTCCGAACCTCCTATTATGGATGGTTCTTCAAAATATTTTGTAGAGGCTATCGAAAAGGCCGGTATTACTGAGCAAGATGCCGAAAGAGAAGAATTTGTAGTAGAAGAAGTTATTTCCTTTTTGGATGAAGAATCCGGAAGTGAAATTACCGTTATTCCTTCCAACGAGTATCAAGTAACCACAATGGTCGATTTTGGTACCAAGGTTTTAGGAACGCAAAACGCTTCTCTAAAACACATTTCAGAATTTAAGGATGAAATAGCCGATTCCAGAACCTTCAGCTTTCTGCATGAAATAGAAATGCTTTTAGAGCACGGCCTCATAAAAGGTGGTGATTTAAACAATGCTATTGTATATGTAGATAAAGAACTTTCTCAACAAACCATGGAGAAGCTTCGCCATGCGTTTAAAAAAGATAAAATAGCAGTAAAACCCAATGGAATACTCGATAACTTAACATTACACCATCCTAATGAAGCCGCTCGTCATAAATTGCTGGATGTTATTGGGGATTTAGCTCTGGTTGGAACGAGAATTAGAGGAAAAGTGATTGCTAATAAGCCGGGACATTATGTAAATACTCAGTTTGCTAAAAAGCTTTCCAAAATTATTAAGATTGAAAAACGAAACAAAATTCCAAAATTTGATATTGCAAAAACTCCTGTAAAAGATGTTAATCAAATTATGGCGATGCTACCCCATAGACCTCCTTTTCTATTGGTAGATAAAATTCTTGAGCTTTCCGGAAGCCGCGTGGTAGGATTAAAAAATGTGACCATGAATGAACCCTTTTTTGTAGGACATTTTCCAGGGGCACCCGTTATGCCTGGCGTGTTAATTGTTGAGGCAATGGCGCAAACAGGAGGTATTTTGGCACTTAGCACAGTTCCTGATCCTGAAAATTACCTTACTTTTTTTATGAAAATAAATAACGTAAAGTTTAAGCAACAGGTAAATCCCGGCGACACATTAATTTTTACCTTGGAGCTCATCACGCCCATTAGACGCGGTATTGTACATATGCAAGGAAATGCCTATGCTAATGATAAATTAGTTACTGAAGCCGAATTGATGGCTCAGATTGTTAAAACAAAGAATATAGAATGAATCAACCGTTAGCATACGTACATCCCGGGGCAAAAATTGCCAAGAATGTGGTCATTGAACCTTTTACCACCATACATAACAATGTAGTTATTGGCGAAGGAACATGGATAGGCTCTAATGTTACTATTATGGAAGGGGCAAGAATTGGTAAAAATTGCAACATTTTTCCCGGTGCTGTAATTTCTGCTATTCCGCAGGATTTAAAATTTCAGGATGAAGAAACTACTGCAGAAATTGGCGATAATACAACCATTAGAGAATATGTTACCATTAATAGAGGTACTGTTGATCGTGGAAAAACCGTAGTAGGTAATAATTGTTTAATTATGGCGTATTGCCATATTGCACACGATTGTATTGTGGGCGATTATTGTATTTTTTCCAATAATAGCACATTAGCTGGGCATATTACGGTAGGTGACTATGTGGTCTTAGCCGGAATGACAGCAGTACATCAATTTTGTATGGTGGGTAACCACGCTTTTGTAACGGGTGGGTCTTTAGTGCGTAAAGATGTACCACCGTATGTAAAGGCAGCAAGAGAGCCCCTTTCTTATGTTGGAATTAACTCTATTGGATTGCGTAGAAGAGGTTTTGATCCTAGTAAAATAAGTGAGATTCAAAATATTTATAGAATACTTTACCAAAAAAACTATAACAATACCCAAGCTTCACAAATTATTGAAGCCGAAATGGAAGCGACTCCCGAACGAGATGAAATTCTTCAATTCATCAAAAATTCTAAGCGAGGAATCATGAAAGGGTATTTTCAGAATTAAAATCATTCATTACTTATAAATAATAAAATGGCGAGTACATCAGATATCAGAAAAGGATTGTGCATTCGATACAATCATGACATTTACAAAATCATCGAATTTTTACACGTAAAACCCGGGAAAGGCCCTGCTTTTGTGAGAACCAAGCTGAAAAGCGTGACCTCTGGAAAAGTAATAGACAATACCTTTTCGGCGGGACACAAAATTGAAGACGTGCGCGTCGAAACTCATAAGTTTCAGTATTTATACAATGAAGGACCTACCTACCATTTTATGAATACGGAAGATTATTCCCAAATTCAACTTCAAGAAGGAGCCTTAGACAGACCCGATTTACTGAAAGAAGGGGAAGTGGTTACCGTAATTATCAATGCGGAAGACCAAATGCCACTCTCTGTGGAAATGCCTGCTCACGTAATTCTTGAAGTAACCGCTACCGAGCCGGGTGTAAGAGGGAATACGGCAACCAATGCTACAAAACCAGCAACGGTTGAGACAGGAGCACAAGTAAATGTTCCTTTGTTTATTAATGAAGGTGATAAAATTAAAATTGATACCGAGAAAGGGCAGTACCAAGAACGTATGAAAGACTAAGTTTTCAAAGGTTAAAATATAAATCCCATCCCAATCTTTTTTGCGATGGGATTTTTTTATATTTGATACTCAAAATTTTCAAATGAAATTTTCAAAACCACAAACTTTAGAAAATATTGCCCGTATCATTGACTGTGATTACAAAGGGGATGCAGATTTTCCGGTATTGGGAATGAATGAAATTCATGTGGTGCAACCCGGTGATATTGTGTTTGTGGATCACCCTAAATATTACGACAAAGCACTTCAGTCTTTGGCAACCATTATCCTCATTAATAAAGAAGTAGATTGCCCAAAGGGGAAAGCACTGTTAATTTCAGAAGATCCTTTTCGAGATTTCAATAAATTAACAGAGCATTTCCGTCCTTTTGAGCAAGCAAGAGCCGTTATTGCCGATTCTGCCACCATAGGAAAAAATACGGTTATTCAACCCAATGTGTTTATTGGGAATCATGTAACTATTGGCGATGACTGTTTGATACATCCCAATGTTATTATTTACGATCATACGGTAATTGGGAATAATGTTACAATCCATGCGGGAACGGTGTTAGGGGCAGATGCTTTTTATTATAAAAATCGCCCCGAAAAGTTCGATAAATTACTTAGTGGTGGTAATGTGGTTATAAAGGACAATGTAGATATTGGAGCCCTATGTACCATTGATAAAGGTGTTAGCGCTTCTACCATTATTGGTGAAGGAACCAAGATTGACAACCAAGTTCATGTAGGACACGATTCGGTCATAGGGAAACGCTGTTTAATTGCCTCTCAGGTAGGAATAGCAGGATGCGTGTTAATTGAAGATTTTGTTACTATCTGGGGGCAAGTAGGCATTACCAGTGGTATTACAATTGGTGAAAAAGCCATTATTTCGGCACAAAGTGGGGTGAGTAAATCATTGGAAGCCAATAAATCGTATTTTGGAACCCCTGCTGATGAATTCCGAAAAAAATACAAAGAAATTGCCTCAATTCGATTAATTCCAGATATTATTGAAAAACTTGATAAATTAACATGAGTAAGACTGCCAAAGAAATTGTTCGTAATTTCTACCTATCGAATATCCTAAAAGATAAATCTGTTCTTAAAAAGTTTTTCCATCCAGAATTGGTTCTTATTTGGAATAGCAGTGATGGACTTTCCATTAAAAATTACGACGATATTGTAAAGTTTTTTGATGAAATTAGAAAAACCTATACCGGCCTGCGAGTGGAAGTAAGTCACTTGCTTCAAGATGATACTCATGTTACTATTCGTTATAAATACTATGTAAAAACCTTTGAAAACCCCGATGAAGAGTTGGGAATTGCTCATTTTATAGCTATTTGGGAAGTTAAAGACGAAAAATTATATCGGGGATATCAAGTAAGTCAACCTGTAACAGATAAGGATGACACTCATGAATCTTACCATAAAGTAAAGGTGTAATTCCTTTTTTTAAAATAGTCAAAAAACTACCTTTGCACTTCAAAATAAAAAGCAAACAACGCTATGAGTGTTTTAGTAAATAAAAATTCAAAAATTATAGTTCAAGGCTTTACAGGCAGTGAGGGAACTTTCCATGCCGGCCAAATGATTGAATATGGAACTAATGTGGTAGGAGGGGTAACACCAGGTAAAGGTGGTCAAACCCATCTTGATAAGCCAGTTTTTAATACCGTTGCCGAAGCAGTTGCTAAGGCAGGAGCCGACACCAGCATTATTTTTGTTCCACCGGCCTTTGCAGCAGATGCTATTATGGAAGCGGCCGAAGCAGGGATTAAAGTAATTATTACCATTACTGAAGGCATTCCTGTAGCCGATATGATTAAAGCAGCTGCCTATGTAAAAGATAGAGATTGCAGACTTATTGGCCCTAATTGTCCCGGTGTCATTACTCCCGAAGAAGCCAAAGTGGGTATCATGCCCGGGTTTGTTTTTAAGAAAGGAAAAGTAGGAATTGTTTCAAAATCTGGAACTCTTACGTATGAAGCAGCAGACCAAGTAGTAAAACAAGGTCTTGGAATTACAACAGCTATTGGAATTGGTGGTGACCCTATTATTGGTACTACTACTAAAGAAGCCGTAGAAATGTTGATTAACGACCCGGAAACGGAAGCCGTGGTTATGATTGGTGAAATTGGAGGTCAGCTGGAAGCCGACGCTGCAAATTGGTATAAAAATAGCGGAAGTAAAAAACCTATCGTAGGCTTTATTGCCGGAGAAACTGCTCCTGCAGGACGTACTATGGGGCACGCAGGTGCCATCGTAGGGGGAAGTGACGATACGGCGCAAGCCAAGAAAAAAATCATGAGAGCTTGTGGAATTCACGTAGTGGATTCTCCAGCTGAAATTGGAAAAAAAGTAGCTGAAGTTTTAGCCTAAGCATCATTTTAATAATTTAAAAAGCCTTGCAAATAGCAGGGCTTTTTTTATGGCAAAGCCGAAGTGATTTCCTATATTTGAAACTCAACAGAAAACATAGTAAGATGAAATTATTGCAAGGTAAAACAGCTATTATTACAGGCGGAAGCCGAGGTATAGGAAAAGGAATTGTAGAAATTTTTGCTAAACATGGAGCCAATGTAGCTTTTACGTATAATTCTTCTGCCGAAGCTGCCGAGGCTTTGGCCAATGAGGTTTCTAAAGAGGGAGTAAAAGCAAAGGCTTATAAAAGTGATGCTTCCAACTATGATGAATCTCAAAAATTAGCAGAACAGGTGTTGGAAGATTTTGGATCTATCGATATTCTCATTAATAATGCAGGTATTACAAAAGATAACCTTCTCATGCGTATTTCAGAAGAAGACTTTGATAAAGTTATTGAGGTAAACCTAAAATCGGTTTTTAATATGACCAAAGCGGTGCAACGTGCCATGCTTAAGCAACGTAGTGGTTCTATTATTAATATGAGTTCGGTGGTAGGGGTAAAGGGGAATGCAGGACAAACCAATTATGCTGCTTCCAAAGCCGGGATTCTTGGGTTTACCAAATCGGTGGCACTGGAACTGGGTTCGCGAAATATTCGCTGTAATGCTATTGCCCCCGGCTTTATAGAGACCGAAATGACCGGAAAATTAGACGAAGCTACGGTACAAGGATGGCGTGATGCAATTCCTTTAAAACGTGGTGGTACTCCTGAAGATATTGCCAATGCCTGTGTATATCTTGCCAGTGATTTGTCTGCCTATGTTACCGGACAAGTACTAAATGTAGATGGAGGCATGCTTACATAGCTTCAACAAACTTATAATTTGACAGCACAAACCGTACTTTATATTAGTATTGCAGGGGTCATAGCTTTTGCATTAGCCCTGTACATGTATGCCTATAAAACAAAATACAGTATAGGGCATCGTTGGTTGTTTGGTGCCTTACGTTTTTTTACACTTTTTGCCCTTTTCCTATTGCTCATTAATCCCAAGTTCAAAAGTGAGACCTTTATCATTGAAAAGCCAAATCTCACCGTTTTAGTAGATAATTCGGCTTCAATCAAGGTTTTGAATCAAGACATTGCGGCAAGTGAATGGGTCGAAAATCTAAAAGAAGACAAATCCCTCAGCGATAAATTTGATGTCAGTTTTTATGCTTTTGGGAAAGATATAGCCGAATTGGATACTTTATCTTTTTCAGAAACACAGACCAATATTCATAAGGCGCTCGCTGCCACCGAAGAACTTTTTAAAAATACCATTGCACCCACTGTTTTACTTACCGATGGCAATCAGACCTTTGGGAACGATTACGAGTTTGCAAGTCGTAAGGAAACGCATCCTATTTACCCTATCATTTTTGGAGATACTACCCAATATGTCGATTTGAGGGTCGAGCAGTTAAATACCAATAAATACTCCTTTTTAAAAAATGAGTTTCCGGTAGAAGCACTTTTAGTTTATAACGGGAAAGAAGCGGTTAATTCCCGTTTTACCATAAAACAGGAGGGAAGTGTTTTGTTTTCTGAAATTATTACCTTTTCAGAAATAAACAATACTAAAACAGTAACCACTTCATTACCCTCTACCAAAGTTGGTTTGCAACGCTATACTGCTACTATAGAACCACTTTCCGAAGAAAAAAACAAAACGAATAACAGTAAGGTTTTTGGCGTGGAAGTTATTGACCAGGCGACCAAAGTTTTATTGGTAAGTAGTATTAAGCATCCAGATATTGGTGCTATTAAAAAAGCTATTGAAACCAATGAACAACGACAGGTTGCCTTGTTAACTCCCGAGGAAGCCACCACAGTTTTAAATGATTATCAGTTGGTGATATTATATCAGCCCGATCGAAGTTTTGCTTCAGTACTTTCAGAAATTGAGAAGTTAAGGAAAAATACATTCACCATCACCGGCCTACAAACCGATTGGAATTTCTTGAATTCGGCGCAAAGTTTTTACAGCAAAGAAAGCTCTAATGCAAGGGAAGACGTATTAGGAAGCTTGAATTTTAACTATGGAAGCTATGCGCTGGAAGATATTGGGTTTTTGAATTTTCCACCTTTGCAAACGGAATTTGGAGAATTAGCTATTAATGTTCCTCACGAAGTGCTTTTAAATCAGGATATTAATGGATTTTCAACAGGGAGTCCTTTGTTTGCTTCTATGGAAATAAATGGGGTTCGCAGCGCTATTTTTGATGGCGAGGGAATATGGAAATGGCGAGCAAATAGTTATTTGAAAAACGAAAGTTTTGAAGATTTTGATACCTTTTTTGGTAAAATGGTGCAGTATTTAGCCTCTAATAAAAGCAGGACCCGACTCGAAGTACACCATGAAACTTTTTATTATAATAACAACCCCGTAATCGTTTCTGCTCAATATTTTGATAAAAGCTTTGTTTTCGACAACCGTGCGCAATTAGAAATTACAGTGGTACATTCTGAAACAAAGGAGCAGCACATTTTTCCGCTGTTGCTTAAAAACAATTATTATGAAGTAGATTTAAACTCTTTACCGCAGGGGGATTACAATTTTACAGTATCTGTAAAAGGGGAAGCAGTTTCCAGAAGTGGTAATTTTACCATTTTAGATTTTCAAGTAGAACAACAATTTCTTAATGCCAGCGTAACAAAGCTAAGGCGAGTTGCGACAAATACCGGAGGTACAGCCTATTTTTCAGCTAATTTTCAAGACTTGAAAGAAGCATTACTGAATAACGAGTCCTTTGTAGCTACCCAAAGAAGCCAGAAAAAAGTAGTACCTTTAATAGATTGGAAGTACCTTTTGGCGTTGATAGCACTATTGCTTTCTGCAGAATGGCTACTACGTAAATATAATGGTCTAGTATAAAATAAAACTTAACATCATGGATAAATTGCCCAAATTTGGAATAGCGAGTATCGTTATCATTATTGTTTTAATTATCGTTTTAGCAAAGTCTGCTGTAACCATTGGTTCTGGTGAGGCCGGGGTTTTGTATAAAACATTTGGAGGCGGTGTAGTCACAGACGAACCTCCTTTGGGAGAAGGTTTCCACATTGTAGCTCCTTGGAATAAAGTGATTGTATATGAAGTTCGCCAACAGGAAGTATTTGAGCAACTAAAGGTGCTTTCTTCAAACGGATTGGAGATTCAAATAGATGCTTCGGCCTGGTATCTTCCAGTGTATAACGATTTGGGAAAATTACACCAAACCCTTGGTGAAAACTATTTGCAAAGGGTAATTCAACCCGCAATACGAAGTGCTGCAAGAAGTGTGGTAGGACGTTATACGCCGGAACAATTGTACAGCAGTAAACGCGATGTTATTCAGGAAGAAATTTTTGAAGAAACAAAAAAAATACTCGACGATCAATATGTGCAACTAAATGAAGTATTGGTGCGCGACGTAACACTTCCAACGACCATTAAAGATGCTATTGAAAGAAAGTTAAAACAAGAGCAGGAGTCTTTAGAATATGAATTTAGATTGGTAACGGCTGCCAAAGAAGCCGAAAAAGTGATTATTGAAGCGCAAGGAAAGGCAGATGCCAACCGTATTTTAAGTGCTTCATTGACAGATAAAATTCTTCAGGACAAAGGTATTGAAGCTACCTTAAAATTGGCGGAATCTCCTAATGCAAAAGTAGTGGTAGTAGGCTCTGGGGAGAGTGGATTGCCTATTATTTTAGGAAATAATTGATTATTCTGTGAAAATCATCATCATCAACGGTCCTAATTTAAACCTGCTAGGAAAGCGGGAGCAATCTATTTATGGGAACATCACTTTTGAAGCATTTTACCAAAACTTAAAAGAAAAATACCCGCAGATTGAACTTTCTTATTTTCAATCGAATGTAGAAGGGGAGTTGATTGATAAAATTCAAGAAGTTGGCTTTTCGTATGATGGTATTATCTTAAACGCAGCTGCGTACACTCACACTTCGGTAGGAATTGGAGACGCGGTTAAAGCCATTGAAACGCCTGTAGTAGAAGTGCATATCTCCAACACTTTTGCCAGGGAAGAATTCAGGCATCATTCCTACATTTCTGCAGGTGCCAAGGGAGTTATTTTGGGTTTTGGTCTGCAAAGTTATGAGTTGGCATTGCAGAGTTTTTTGTAGTTGTCTTATGGGAGCTTATAGAATTGTTGAAAAGAATAAGGAAAATGAAATTGAATTCCCAATCACTAAAGCCTATTTTCTTGTTATTATTCTGGGATTAATAGTAACCCCTTTTTTATTAGAAATTATATCTTTTTTGATTATTATTCTATTTTTTATTTTATTCATTATTGTCTTTGGAATAATACAATTATATAATTTTGGTAGAATACCAAAAATTAAAGGAAAGTATGCGGGAACAATAGAATTTTTTGAAGACAAGATTCAAATTAAAAGTGAAATTTATTCCTTATCTGAAATAAGTACTATTCGATTTTATGTTTCTGATTATGTTGGTAAATGGACAATTTTGTTTTTTAGTTTAGATCCAAACAGATCAAATGGGTCAGAAAATCTGATTGAAATAGTATTAAAAACAGGTAGTACAATTAGGGTGTTTTTTCAACTTCATCATTCTAAACAATTCTTGGAAAATCGTGAAAATTTAATTAATTATCACAAAGCTGGTAAAATATCATTTTTAAAACTGATAGAAGTGCTACAAATTAGAAAATATGAATTAATTCAAAATTTTAAAAATGAATTAAACCAATAAAAAAGCCGCTATTAAGCGGCTTTTTTAATTTTATAGAATTTATAAATGTATTACTTCTCCATAGGCATCGGCAACGGCTTCCATCACGGCTTCACTCATAGTAGGGTGAGGGTGAATGGCTTTTAGTACTTCGTGACCGGTGGTTTCTAATTTACGCCCTAAAACAGCTTCAGCAATCATATCGGTAACACCGGCACCAATCATATGGCAGCCTAACCATTCGCCATATTTGGCATCAAAAATAACTTTTACAAAACCGTCTTTAGCTCCGGAGGCACTGGCTTTACCACTGGCGGAAAAGGGAAACTTACCTACTTTTAGTTCGTAGCCCTTCTCTTTGGCTTGCTTTTCGGTTAAACCTACACTTGCAATTTCAGGCGACGTATAAGTACATCCTGGAATATTGCCATAATCTATGGCTTCCACGTGCATTCCAGCAATCTTTTCCACACATGTAATTCCTTCTGCAGAAGCCACGTGAGCAAGGGCAGGACCTGGAACTACATCACCAATGGCATAATACCCGGGAATGTTGGTTTGGTACCAGTCATTCACCATGATTTTTCCTTTATCGGTGACAATACCAACGTCTTCTAACCCTATATTTTCAATATTAGCAGCAATACCTACAGCCGACAGGACAATATCTGCCTCAAGAATTTCTTCTCCTTTTTGAGTTTTTACTTTGGCTTTAACACCTTTTCCTGAAGTATCCAAACTTTCCACCGAAGCATTGGTCATCACATTAATACCATTCTTTTTAAAGATTTTTTCAAATTGTTTGGAAACTTCTTCGTCTTCAAGAGGTACTAAGTTTGGTAGATATTCAACAATCGTTACTTCAGTACCCATGCTATTGTAAAAGTTAGAAAACTCTACGCCAATAGCCCCGCTACCTACAACAATCATTTTCTTGGGTTGCTCTTTTAATGTCATCGCCTCACGATAACCAATCACTTTTTTACCATCTTGTTTTAGGGAAGGTAGCTCACGGGATCGGGCTCCGGTAGCAATAATAATATGGTTTGCACTATATTCTTTTCCGTCCACATCTACTTTTTTTCCAGGCTTTACCTTTCCGAAGCCTTCAATGACATCAATCTTGTTCTTTTTCATTAAAAATTGAACCCCTTTGCTCATGCCTTCTGCAACACCACGACTTCGTTGAACCACTTTGGTGAAGTCTTTATCAAATTCTTTTATCGTTAGACCATAGTCTTCCGCATGTTTCAAGTAATCAAAAACTTGGGCACTTTTTAAAAGAGCTTTGGTAGGAATACACCCCCAATTAAGGCAAACGCCTCCCAAGTTTTCTTTTTCAACTATGGCAGTTTTAAACCCTAATTGTGAAGCTCTAATAGCAGTTACATAGCCTCCGGGGCCACTTCCAAGAACAATGATGTCGTATGTATTCATTTCGAAAATTTATCGTGATTTTGAAGTAGCGAATTTACGAAATGTATCTAAAAGTATAAAGGAAAAAAGCCTCATAAGTTTTTACTTAATGAGGCTTTCAAAATCATTTTTTAAAATTGTTATTTTTCCGAAGGAATAAATTTCAACGCGGCTCCATTGATGCAATGTCGCTTACCGGTAGTTTCTCGTGGGCCATCATCAAATACATGACCAAGATGCCCTCCACAAACTGCACAATGTTCTTCAGTGCGTGCATAGCCAATTTTATAATCGGTAGAGTAGGCCACATTCCCTTTTATTTCCTGGTCAAAACTAGGCCAGCCCGTTCCACTGTCAAATTTATGGACACTTAAAAATAAGGGGGTGTCACAAGCGGCACATACATACGTACCTTTTTCTTTATTGAAGTTTAATTCGCTGGTAAAAGCCCTTTCGGTGCCTTCTTGCCGAAGTACGTAATATTGTAAATCGGTGAGTTGGGCTTTCCATTCTGCCTCTGTTTTAGAAATAGCAAAGGTTTTTTCTTTCTTTTCATTTTGGGCCTTTGAATTACAACTGAATGCCATTAATCCCAAAGCCAGAAGGGCAATTTTTTTCATTTTTAAAACGTGTTTAGTTTCCAATAAATTCTACCTGAGCAGAATTTTCCAATTGTTCCATGGTAAGATTGGCATCACCAAACTCTGCCGGAACAATGGCAATTCGGAAAGTTAGGTCGTTGGTCCATTCAGAACCTAACTGAGTCAAATCAAAATTTCCATCTAAAAAGAATTTTACATCAAAATATGTATGGTTAAAAGTGTACAATAAAGTTCCTTCATCTGGAAAATAAGTAGTGGGAAGTGGTGTCCATATATCTGCTCCATCATAAGTGCCTTCCCAGAGATATACCAGTATGGCATCACTCTCATAGACTTCAATTGAAGTTGGGATTGTAACAACTTGTTGAAAACCATTAGACGCATTTAAATCGATAGTTCTTTCAAAAACCTGTCCTAAAATATTGATGCCGTCTTGTCCTGGAGGGCCCTGTAGACCTTCGCAAGAGGTTAAGAAGAAAATAAGCGAGACAAGGGGAAGAAAAAATGTTTTTTTCATAATGATTTAATTTTTTTATTTATTGAGCTAACGCAAAAGCCATTCCAAACTTACATTAAAAAATAAAATTAAGTTAGGAACAGTATTTGTAAATATCGCTATATTTAACATCAAATAGTATCACCATGAAAAAATTCATTTTTCTTTTTGGAATTGTTCTTTTCCTTTCGTGTAGTACCAATCCTTTTACCGGGAAGCAAACATTAGCGTTGGTACCGAATTCGCAAATTTTCCCGATGGCCTTTCAACAATACGACCAGTTTTTGTCTGAAAACAAAGTGGTAAAAGGAACTGCTGATGCTCAAATGGTAAAAAATGTGGGGCAAAAAATTGCTGTTGCTGCAGAGCGCTGGTTAAACGCCAATGGGTATGCTGGTTATTTGCAAGACTATCAGTGGGATTATAATTTAGTTGATAGCCCAGACGTAAATGCTTGGTGTATGCCGGGAGGCAAAATTGTTGTTTACACGGGTATTTTACCCATTACTCAAAATGAAGCCGGTTTGGCCGCTGTGATGGGTCACGAAGTTGCTCATGCGCTTTCAAACCATGGCCAACAACGTATGAGCGCTGGACAGTTACAGGCATTGGGAGCTGTTGCCGGAAATATAGCATTGAGTAAAGATCCCAAAAACCAGCAGATTTTTAACCAAGCCTATGGAATTGGAAGTACCGTGGGGGTTATGTTGCCTTTTAGTAGAAATCATGAAACCGAGGCCGATCGCATTGGTTTGCACCTTATGGCGATAGCTGGGTATGACCCGATTGTCGCTGCAGAATTGTGGCAACGTATGAAAGCCAATGCCGGGGGGCAAGCTCCGCCGGAATTTTTAAGTACTCACCCGTCCAGTGACACGCGAATAGCAAATATTACCTCGTGGGTTTCGGATGCCAAAGCAGAGGCAAAAAAATATGGTGTAACGACTTTTAAAAAATAATTTTAATGTAATTTAAAAGCTGCAAAATAAGCAGCTTTTTTCTTTTCACTATGGCTAACCTACCAAAAGGGAGTAAAAAACTACTCAATGCATGGGCCTTTTACGACTGGGCAAATTCAGTATATACACTTACCATTGCCTCGTCTATTTTCCCCATATTTTATTCGGCATTATTTATTTCTGAAATTAAAAACGTACATGCTTTTGGTATTGATTTTAAAAGTACAGCTCTTATCACTTTTGTAACCGCATTCACATTTTTGGTTGTGGCATTTACGTCTCCTATTTTATCTGGAATTGCAGATTATGTGGGTAATAAAAAGAATTTTATGCGGTTCTTTTGTTATGTAGGCGGATTGGGCTGTATTGGGCTGTATTGGTTTAGTTTGGATCACATATACCTTAGTATTTTATTCTATTTTATGGGATTGATAGGGTATTGGGGAAGTTTGGTCTTTTATAATTCTTACCTGCCCGATATCGCTTTTGAAGAGCAACAAGACAGAATAAGTGCTAAAGGGTTTTCCATGGGTTATTTCGGAAGTGTTATTTTATTGCTCATCAATCTTGGTATGGTGATGAGTCAAGAGAACGGCGAAGCCAAAATGCAAATGATGCGCTATTCTTTTGTTACTGTTGGAGTGTGGTGGATACTCTTTAGTCAATATTCATTTTATTATTTACCCAAAGGAGCTTCAAAAGGGCATAAAGTAACCCGTAAAGTTATTTTTAATGGTTTACGCGAATTACAGCAAGTGTGGAAACAATTAAAAAGCAATCTAATTCTGAAGCGCTATTTAAATGCCTTTTTTGTGTTTAGTATGGCGGTACAAACCATTATGCTAATTGCAGTGTATTTTGGCGAAGAAGAAATAGAGTGGGGTAGTGACGATGCTAAAACGTTTGGATTGATTATTAGTATTTTGGTGATACAAATTGTTGCAGTAGGCGGTGCGGTTTTAACCTCTAGAGCCTCGGCGAAATTTGGGAACATCAAAACTTTAATTGCAATTAATTTTATTTGGATGGCGCTTTGTATTTATGCCTATTTTATAATTAGTCCCATCCAGTTTTATATTGCTGCCTTTTGTGTTGGTTTTGTGATGGGAGGAATACAATCTTTGGCGCGCTCTACCTATTCAAAATTATTACCGCAAACCGAAGACACAACTTCCTTCTTCAGTTTTTACGATGTTGCTGAAAAAATTGGAATTGTTATAGGCATGGGAATTTTTGCCAGTATCGACCAATTTACCGGAAGTATGCGAAATGCGATTCTATTTTTATTCATATTTTTCCTTATTGGTATCATTTTACTATTCAGAGTTCCAAGAAAAAAAGAAGATTAAACAATTTTTACTTATGTTTGCGTTACATACCTAATGAGAATTAACTTACGAAACCCTATGAAAAAAGCGATTATTTTAAACTGGATGCTATTTGCCCTACTGGCATTGAGTTTTTCAAGTTGTACCAACGAGGCACTGGAAGGAGAATTTATTACCGATGACGGGAACAGTCAAAATAATGGAGTATTTACTTGTATGGTTGATGGAGCCAATTTTGAAGCAACTTCTATCTCGGCAACTCTTACCGATGGTTTTTTAGCAATCAAAGCGATTGACGCTAATGGAAACTCGGTGCTTCTGGGCTTTTCAGAGGTAGGATTATGTAGCTATGATTTGTCCTTAATTACAAATCCGGCCAATTATTTATTGGTAAATCAAAACAATAATCCCTTTTCTTCTTACAGTGGTTCTGGAGGTTCCGGAGCCGCTGAGATTTTAGATTTAAATTCTGAATTACTTTCTGTTTCGGGAACATTTCAATTTATTGGATTTAGACAAGGAACAGCCGGTTTTGAAACAGTTACCATCTCTAATGGAACTTTTACCGATGTTACTTTTGAACTTGTAAGTGGTGATGCAACGCCCAATGATTGTGATACCGGTGGCGGGGGAGGAAATGTTGACCCCGAAGCCAATTTCTTTGCAAATATTGATGGAGAAGAGTTTATAGACGAAACTATTGAAGTGATTAGAACCGTTGTTTTCGAAACTCCTATGATTATTGTAAAGGCAACAGCTGCTAACGGAGCTCAAATGCGAATTGACATACCAGAAAACATTGGCGGTACGGGTACCTATGTTTTTCCCCCGGCAGATACACCAATCTCAAACGGTACATTGCTTTTTGCTAGTTATAACGATGCTATGACTGGAGAATCCTTAACATCGATTCCGGGAACAGGGACCATTACTTTTACCGAGTTTGGTACTCAAACAGGAAAATTAACGGCTACCTTCTCGTTTTCTGCACAAGATCCAATTTCGGGAGGAACTATTCTTGAAATTACTGACGGAACATTCAACGTTGATTTTATTGAAAATAGCGGTGGAGTGGAGAATACTTTTTCTGCTGATATTGACGGGGAAGCTTATACCCACGATTCGCTGGAAGTAACCCAAAGCCCTTTTAACGGCCAAACAATTGTAACTATTACAACTATAGACTCCGTTACCAATAGAAGCGTGACCATTTCTTTTCCTATAGATATTGAAGCAGGAATATATGAAATGGCTCCATTCTTCGATTTGGGAGATGAAAAAGTAGGGATTGTAAATCCAAGTATTGGGAGCTCTATTTTATTCAAATCCAATCCGGGAATATTATATATTAATAGCAACGAACAAAGCAGTGGAATTATAGAGGGAGAATTTAGCTTTTCAGCAGTAGATCCACTCGGTAATGACCCAACGGTGTATGAAGTTACCAATGGAACTTTTATTGTGTCAATTCAATAAAAACCCGTCTTCAAAAGTAAAGACAATTGAAATAGCTGCTTTACACCAATAATAAAGTATGTGATATGGCATAACGGATGTGAAAATACTTTTTGAAAAGAATTTAATTTTTCAAAATATATCATTTAAAATCAACAACCATCCGTTATGACTACTCGCAGAAAATTTATCCAGCAGGCAACGGTAGCTGCCACAGGTAGCATTCTATTGCCAACTCCTTCTTTCGGAAGTATTTTTACCCCAAAAGCAACTTCGGTTATTATTATTGGTGCAGGTTTTGCAGGACTTGCCGCAGCGTATAAGCTAAAACAGCGCAATATTAATTGCATTGTTTTGGAAAGTCGATCGCGTGTAGGAGGGCGTGTTTTTTCACACTCCATAGACTCCAATCTTGTTATTGAATTAGGTGCCGAATGGGTAGGAAATTCGCATACGCGTATTCAGGAACTTTGTGGTGAATTGGGATTGGAACTGCAAAATAATCAGTTTGATTCACACTTAATTTATAAAGGTCAATATTCCCCGGCGGGTACTTGGGATTACAGCGATAGTTGGAACAAAACCATGACCCGTTTGCTAGAAAATTACGCCCATCTTTCGGAAAAAGACAAATTGGTTATGGATAAAATGGATTGGTGGCGTTATCTGGTAAATAATGGCTGTGATGGTCGCGATTTAGATATAAGGGAACTTCTGGACAGTACTGATTTTGGTGAAAGTATCCGCCAAGTATCTTCTTTTGCAGCATTAGCTGAATATGCAGAAAGTAGTGAAAAAAATGAAATGGACCTTAAAATTAAAGGGGGTAATGGAATGCTTGCAGAGCGTCTTGCCGAAAAGATTGGAAAAGAAAAGATATTGCTAAAGCATACGGTTACTAAAATTGTGCAAGAGGGTAGTACCGTAAAAGTATATTGTGATAATGGGCAATTCTTTGAAGCAGACAAACTAATTTGTACCATACCCACCTTTGCCATGAGCAAAATCGATTGGCAGCCTGGTTTGCCTACAGAAAAAATAAGTGCCATTAATGAACTTCAATACGCCCGAATTAATAAGCATGCTTTATTGTTTAATGAGCGTTTTTGGAAAGACGAAAGTTTTGATATGGTAACAGATCAAAGCCCTCACTATTTTTACCATGCTACCAAAAACCAAAAATCTAATAAAGGGGTGCTTATTTCATATACTATTGGTGAAAAAGCGGCGGTTGTTGCCAATCAAAGCGATGCATGGAACGCCAAGGCCATTGCCGAAACGCTCAATCCGCATTTTGGAAATGTAGCTAATAAATTAAGTAGTCAAACCAATTATTATTGGGGTAATGACAGCTATTCTAAGGGGGCTTATGCCTTGTATGGTAAGGATCAGTGGTTTAGAGTAATGCCAATTTTGAAAGAGCCATTTCTACACACGCACTTCGCCGGTGAACATTTGGCCGATTGGCAGGGATTTATGGAAGGAGCCATTAATACCGGGGAAGAAGCGGCAGATATGGTTTAGATTGTGAATTACCTTTAATAACCTTTAACCATTGTAATACTTACTATTCCAAATAGCAGTATTAAAGTTTTTCCCTTTGGCAAAACCATAAAATAAAACAATTCCTGCTACGGCCTTAAACATAAATAGAAACATGAGAAGGTACTCTGTTTGGGTTACATCGTTTTTGGTAAAGGCCTGCATGGGTGTTATAGCGGTTAAAATTATACTTATGAAAAAGAGCGTAATAACAAGATTTTCAAAGGTTTTATAAGGCCACATCAACCACTTGCGCAACGGATGTAAATCATTGCCCCATGTATAAATTAAGTAATAGTAGTTATTTCCCATAGGGGCAAAAAGTAGCGGGTCATCTGCATTTTCAAGCTTTAAGAGTTTAGCAGGAGCCATAATTTTTAAATTATGAAGACTCGTTTGATGTGCTTTTTCAAGTGTTCTAATTTGTGAAATGGCTTCTTCTGGAATGGGGCCCTTAAAAAAATGGGTATCTAAAAATCGAAGACGATAATTAACACAAATTTTTTCGATATCTGCAAGGTGGAAAATGCGCTGTTTTTCCAACAAATTAAATTGAAAGATATTGACAGAATCATCTCCTTTTTCAGAGAGAGACTGGGTTATTACAGCCCTTTCTTTCGAATTTTCTTCAAGGATTTTATAAACATTAGGGATAATGTCATCAACAGAAACTCTTTTATCCCGGCTTCTTTTTAATTGAGTTTCTATATTCGTTTTTGGTAGCATTTTACTTTTTTCTAAAAGTAATTACTAAATCCGTATTCTACAATATTTTAACAATACATCGCAAGGCGTATCATCTTTTATCGTAGAGAAGCTCCAAATTCCGTTTCAAATTTTTGTTGAAGCTTTGCCATGATTTTATCGATTTGCTTATCGGTAAGGGTTTTATTTTCATCTTGAAGGGTAAAGCTTAGCGCATAGCTTTTTTTACCATTGGGCAGATTTTTACCGGTATAGACATCAAATAAAGAAACCTCTTTAAGCAATTCTTTTTCTGTTTGAAAGGCCGCTTCTTTAAGATTTCCGAAGCGCACATCCTGATCTAATAATAATGCAAAATCTCGTTTTACCTTCGGAAATTTTGGGATAGGAGCTACTTTCATATTTGTTTCTGAAATTTCAAGGAGTATGGTGTCCCACTGAAAATCGGCATAAAAAACTTCCTCTTCAATACCAAAATCTTTCGTTATTTTTTTGGAAACAATTCCAAACGCTACTAATAGTTTTTTGCCTTTTTGAATTGAAATTCCTTCAGAAAAAATATCATTTTTCAAATCATTTTCAGCATACGTATCAATTCCCAAGCCTTGAAGTAGTGAGGCAACAACTCCTTTTACATAAAAGAAAGTTGTTTTTTGGGAAGGGGAAGTCCAGTTGTCTTTGGTTTTATTTCCTGAAACTAATAGTGATAAATGTTTATGTTCTTCACGGTTATTGGGATATTGGTGATAGGTTTTTCCAAATTCAAATAATTTGATAGTATCAATTTTTCGGTTCAAATTAAAAGCTAATGATTCCAGCCCGCCAAAAAGCATGGATTGGCGTAGAATTTCCAAATCTTTACTCAACGGATTGAGCATTTTTACGTG
Organism: Flavobacteriaceae bacterium; assembly: GCA_020435805.1. GTDB lineage: Bacteria > Bacteroidota > Bacteroidia > Flavobacteriales > Flavobacteriaceae > Halomarinibacterium. The sequence continues at coordinate 1,762 of JAGQZA010000011.1, read as the reverse complement.
ATGTGCCTCTTGTATTGTTTGGGTAAGCTTGTAGTAGGTTTCGTTGGTAAGGGAGTTATTCAGCATTTCGTGAAACCCCAGCGCTATTAATTGGCTCGCAACCTTATCCTGAATTTTGTAATCTTCCACTTTTTTAACAGAAGCCATAGAGGCATTAAGTTTGGTAGAAGTTTTAATTTTATTGTAGCCATATACCCGAAGCACTTCTTCAATCACATCGGCCTCTCGGGTAACATCATTTCGATAGGCGGGAATGGTGATGCCAATACCTGTTTCGGTTACATTGTTTATTTTTATTTCCAGCGAGGTTAAAATCTGTTTGATGGTTTCTTTAGGAATTTCTTCCCCAATAAGTTTTGCCGTGTTTTCAAAACTTAAAAATACTTGATGGTCTTTGATTTTCTTCGGATAAATATCTACAATATCGCTACTTATTTCACCCCCCGCAATTTCTTCTATCATTATGGCGGCAACCATTAAAGCATATTCAGTAATATTGGGGTCGATACCTCGTTCAAAACGGAAAGAAGCATCGGTATTTAACCCATGTCTTTTGGCTGTTTTTCGAATACTTATTGGGTTGAAATAAGCACTTTCCAGAAAAATACTGGTGGTGTCTTTAGTAACCCCACTTTCCATTCCGCCAAAAACACCGGCAATACACATAGGGGCTTCGGCATTACAAATCATAAGATCTTCAGCATTCAATTTTCTTTGCACTCCATCCAATGTTACAAATGGTGTTCCCTCCGGAAGCGTTTTTACTACTACTTTTCCACCGGTAATTTTACTGGCGTCGAAGGCGTGAAGGGGCTGCCCTAATTCGTGCAAAATATAATTGGTTATATCCACAACATTATTAATAGGGGAAAGCCCTATGGCCCTTAATCTATTTTGAAGCCAAGTAGGGGAGTCTTCTATTTTTAACCCATTAATGGTAAGCCCACAGTACCGTGGTGCTAATTCGGGATTCTCTACCGAAACATCAATTTTTAGAGCGCGATTGGCAACATGAAAGCTACTTGTAGAAGGAGTAATTAATTCTAAAGCAATATTTTTTTGTAAGAATCCGGCTCGTAAATCCCTTGCTACTCCCCAATGACTCATCGCATCGGCTCGATTTGGTGTTAAGCCAATTTCAAAGACAGAATCATTTTCTATTCCCAAAACCTCGGCAAGGGGGGTGCCAATTTTAATAGTTTTATCCAGCACCATAATTCCTTCGTGGCTGCTTCCAAGATGTAATTCATCTTCGGCGCAAATCATTCCTTGGCTTTCTTCGCCGCGTATTTTTCCTTTTTTAATTTCCCAAGGTTTTCCTTGTGCATCGTATAATGTAGTGCCAATGGTAGCCACCGGAACTTTTTGCCCCACAGCAACATTGGGTGCGCCGCAAACAATTTGTAAATGTGTTTTTTCTCCCACATCCACTTTGGTTAGTTTTAATCTGTCTGCATTGGGATGCGGAATACATTCCAAAACATGGCCTACAACAACTCCTTGCAATCCTCCCGGAACTGAAACAAAAGCATCAATTCCTTCCACTTCTAGTCCTAGATTGGTAAGGAGTTCTGCAACTTCATCGGGTTTTTGATTAATTTTTATGAATTGTTTTAGCCAGTTGTATGAAATCTTCATTGTATATGTTCACTTTAAGGCAACAAAGATACGTTTTCGATTTTTTTGAACGATACCTCGAAATGAAAAAAAATGCTTTTTTTGGGTAGGGAAAAACTCTCTTCAACTGTTATAAGAGTAATCA
>JAGQZA010000119.1 GCA_020435805.1 Flavobacteriaceae bacterium | reverse complement strand
GATTGTTTCCAATGACTTTAACAAAGTAAATATTTTCTTGAAATAGGTTTTTGTTAAAAGAGATTTCGTTGGCGCCATTGTTTAAAGCTGAAGTAATTTTTCTTCCGTAAATATCGAAAACTTCTACTAATTGTAAAGAAGCAGTATTTACAATAGTGACAAAATTTGATGCAACAGGAGTAAGAATAACAATATCATTTACATCATTTTTCACATCAAAAATGTGGAGTGTAGGAACACAACTTTCAATTGAATCTAAATTTGCATAAAAAGAGTTCCCATTTTTGAAAAAACAACTTAAATGCCCCACCCCATTAATATCGGGGTCTCCTCCAGGCGCATTAATGATGGACAAAGAACCTACGCCTTCAACCCAAATGGCATTGTTATCACTAATGGTGTTTGAAGGAGCAGGAGAAAAATAAAAATGACGATAGTCGTTACCATCTACCAATGTTCTATATCTAATAGAATCTAAAACAAAATCTCCCCCATCTTCTGGAAAGGGTGTAATGGGATTATTCATGGCGAATATATCACCTTCGGTTAGCGAAAAATCATATAATAAATATTCCTCATTAGCGGTTTCATTCACCTTCGTTAAAAAAATTTGCTTGGCGGGAATATCTTCTCTAAGCAAAAATGTACGGGAAATATAATGGTATCCATCTAAAATCTTATGTGTTTTATTATCGACAATAGTATCCCCGTCGGTAAAGTATATATCCGTTAGGCAACCAAAATAACAATTGGTAAAATGCCATTCGTTGACCTGATCTAGAAGCGGCACATATTCTTGGCTAATCCCTTTCCAATGGGTTAAAAGTAGGAATGTAATTATTAAGAATCGATTCATAATTCACGGTAATTTATTCAAAAAGGAGTTCATTTTCAATACTAAAACTATCTATAAACAATTGCGCTTTTTTAATATCAACGGCAAGCCACCTGTCTTTTTCAACAAAAGGAATTTCATTTTTAAAGCTATCCAAAAACGCTTCAATAAATGGGGAAGATTTTTTAGGACGCCTAAACTCTATGGCTTGTGATGCATTTAATAGTTCAATAGATAGAATTGTTTTCAGGTTTTGAATTACTTTGTAACATTTGGTAGCCGCATTGGCCCCCATACTTACATGATCCTCCTGCCCATTTGATGAAACTATGGAGTCTATAGATGCCGGTGTGGCTAACTGTTTGTTTTGACTTACAATACTTGCTGCTGTATATTGAGGAATCATAAAGCCGCTTTGTAAGCCGGGTTCGTTTACTAAAAACGGTGGTAAATCCCGTTGTCCGGAAATTAATTGATAAGTTCTACGCTCAGAAATATTCCCCAACTCTGCCATAGCAATGGAAAGGTAGTCTAACCCTAATGCTAAAGGTTGTCCATGGAAATTTCCTCCGGAAATAATAATATCTTCTTTAATAAAAATATTGGGGTTGTCGGTTACTGAATTTATTTCCGTTTTAAAAGTTTTGTGTACAAAATGAAGCGTATCCTTTGTGGCTCCATGTACTTGTGGAACACACCTAAAAGAATAAGGATCCTGTACTTTTTTATCTTCAGAGACAGCTATTTCGCTCTCACTTAAAAATTCAAGTATTTGCTCGGCTGTTTTAACCTGTCCCCGATGCGGTCTAACCATATGCACCAGAGGATTAAACGGACTCATATTGCAATTAAAAGCATCCATAGAAATAGCTGCTATAAGATCACTCATATAAGATAACTGGTATCCCTTTAGCAGACAATACACACCATAAGCACTCATAAATTGAGTTCCATTAAGCAATGCCAAACCTTCCTTAGCCCCTAAATTAATTGGCTTCCAGTTAAACTGTTCAAGTATATTTTCTGAAGCAGTAATCTCACCATTTACATATACCTCGCCCTTTCCCAATAGGGGTAACGAAAGATGTGCTAAGGGAGCCAAATCTCCCGAAGCACCAAGGCTTCCTTGTTCATAAATGACGGGCAAAACATCATGATTGTAAAAATCCATTAATCGGTTGACCGTTTCCAATTGCACTCCACTAAATCCATAACTTAACGATTGTATTTTTAGTAAAAGCATGAGTTTTACAACTTCTTTCGGCACCAAATCTCCCGTGCCGCAAGCATGAGACATAACCAAGTTTTCTTGTAACTGCGAGAGCTTATCGGAAGGAATTTTAACGTCGCATAACGACCCAAATCCGGTATTAATTCCATAGATAGGAGTATCGTTTTGCTTTATTTTCTGTTGAAGGTATTCGTGGGATTTTTTGATGTTCAGAATGGCTTCTTCCGAAAGTTCTAACTTCAAATGATGATCCAAAATATTTTTAATGGTAGAAAGAGTTAAAATTTCGGAACTTATATAATGGATGCTTTCCATGAAAAATTAGCTTATTTCGCAAAAATACAATTTAATGTGAAGGTTTTAATAAAATTTGATGTAGCATGAAACAAAAAAACTACTTTCGTAGAGTAAACCATATAACTTATGAAACCTTTATCACTCTTATTTATTGCCATGTCCCTTTTTTCCTGTAACCAAAAAGAAGAAAAGGATTTTGTAACAGTTTCCGGAAAGATTATAAATAAAAATAGCGACTCTTTAAAAATACAGAATAAGGATTATTCCAAAGCTATTTTTGTTAATCCAGACGGAACTTTTAGCGATACGCTTCACATAGAGCCGGGGATGTATTCGTTAAATGATGGTGTAGAAGGCACGCGAATATTTTTAAACAATGGATATGACTTATCAATTTCCTTAGATACCGAAATGTTTGATGAAACCATTAAATATGAAGGGATGGGGGCTGAAAATAATAATTTTTTGGCAGAAAAAGCATTGCTTGAGGAGAAACTTTTAGATTTCGATGTGGATCAAATGTCTCAAGAAAGTCTTACCATAAAACTTGCCGAAGTTGAAAAAGAGATTCATGATTTTATAGCCTCTAAAACGGCCTTAGATACTATGGTTATTAATAGTTCCAAAAAAAATATGGAATCTACTATTAAAAGCTACGGTGACTATTTTAGCGAGTTAATTGCCCTAAGAGTAAACCTTCCTGTGGGGGCACTCTCCCCTGTTTTCGAAAATTATGAAAATCATTCCGGAGGCACCACAAGTCTTTCAGATTTAAAAGGAAAATATGTATATATAGATGTTTGGGCTACTTGGTGTGGTCCTTGCAAAGTGGAAATTCCTTTTTTAAAGGAAGTTGAAAAAGAGTATCATAATAAAAATATTGAATTTGTGAGTATCTCTGTAGATAAGGCAAAAGATCATGAAAAATGGGTAAATATGGTAAAAGAAAAAGAATTAGGCGGAATTCAACTTTTTGCAGATAATGATTGGGATTCGAGCTTTGTGAAAGAATATTACATAAATGGCATCCCAAGGTTCATTCTTATTGACCCAGAGGGAAACATTGTTACACCCGATGCACCTAGACCCTCAAGCCCTAAATTACGGGAACTACTTAATGGCATATTATAACTAAAAAGAGCTCTTAATGAGCTCTTTTTTTAGGATTCACTTTCTTGTTGAGGAAGTTCTTCTTTCTGAAATAATTCTAAAAAGGCATCCCCAATAGCGTCGATAATATCACTAGCAGCTAATGCTTCAAAACCTATTTCATTAGCCACTATATTTCCGGCACTGCCGTGTAAATAGACCCCAAATACCGAGGCAACCAAGGGATTGTAGCGCTGTGATAAAAGCCCGGCAATCATACCACTCAACACATCACCACTTCCCGCAGTAGCCATCCCGGGATTTCCGGTTGTGTTAACATAAAGATTATCACTATTTATCACAAGCGTATTTGCTCCTTTTATGATTACAATAACTTCATGCTTTTTTGAAAAGGATTTCGCTTTTTCAATTTTTTCAAAATCATTTTTCCAGTTACCTATAAGCCTTTGCAACTCTCCTTCATGGGGTGTTATTATACTATTCTTAGGAAGTGCTTTTAAAAGATTTTTATCATTTGAAAGACAATTAATAGCATCTGCATCAATAACAAAGGGAACCTCCTTTTTCTCAGAAAATAATTTCTTTAAAGCATTTTTCGTCTCAATATTTTGCCCCATCCCCATTCCGACAGCAATTGCAGACGGTTGAAAATCAATTTTAATACTTGCTATAAAATCTTGGGAGGTATCAGAAACTGTCATCACTTCCGGCACCGAAATCTGTAAAATAGTATTTCCTCCTTCAGGAACAAAGGCAGACACTAACCCTGCCCCCACCCTCAACGTCGCTTTTGAAGATAGTACCACTGCCCCCATTTTCCCTTTGCTCCCACCCACTATTAGCGCATGCCCATACGCCCCTTTATGAGAAAATTTTTCACGCTGTTTGTAAAATTGCTTTGCGTGAGGTTTATAAATTAATTGTGCTAAAGGTGTCGTTGCATATAAGTATTCTGCATCAAGGCCAATATCCAATACTTCAAAATAAGGAACAAACCTACCTGTTTCTGGGAGAAAAAAAGTCAATTTTGGAGCCTGAAACGTTAATGTGTGGTTCGCATAGATAACCGCTTCAGCGTCTAGTAAAGGTTCATTGGCAGCCATCCCACTGGGAATATCTACCGAAAGCCGAAAAGCTCTCTGCTCATTCAAATATTGAATTAATTTCTTTACCCAGCCTTCCGGCGGACGATTTAAACCAATCCCAAACAAGCAATCTACAATAATATCATCGGGATGTATTTCCGGAAAATCGATTTCCGAAGTCATTAAAATAGGCCACTTTTTAGTTACGCTTTTAACCCTATCGTAGTTTATTAAAAAACATTGGGAGCGCTTATCGGTAAAATTGGCGACATAAATAGTAACATTATATCCATCTTCTATTAAAAGCCTTCCCAACGCAAGACCATCTCCCCCATTATTCCCAATACCACAAAAAATATGTATAGGCACCTGTGCGCCTTGCATACGCTGGTGCAACCAATTAAAGATTTGCGTGGCCGCTCTTTCCATTAAATCAACCGAAGTAATTCCTTGATTTTTACAGGTTAGCTCATCGGCATAGTATAACTGCTCAGAAGAAAATATTTTCATTCACTTTGTTTTTACGCAAGTTACTACCCTTGTTGAAAACAATCAAACATTTTAAACGTTCCCTTTTTATAGTTTACTTACATTTACCAAAAATTTTAAATTACACATGAAAAACACAGCACTTACCCACATTCATGAAAGTCTTGGAGCCAAAATGGTTCCATTTGCAGGTTTTAATATGCCCGTTTCTTACGAAGGAGTAAATGCAGAACACGAAACGGTAAGAAATGGTGTAGGAGTTTTTGATGTATCCCACATGGGCGAGTTTTTGGTCACAGGCCCCAATGCTTTGGCATTAATACAAAAAGTTACCAGTAACGATGCCTCAAAATTAGTTGATTACCAAGCGCAATATAGCTGTTTACCCAACGAAACCGGAGGCATTGTAGATGATTTGATTATTTACAGACTCAATGCCGAAAAGTGGGTGCTAGTAGTAAATGCCTCTAACATTGAAAAGGATTGGAATTGGATTAATAAACACAATACCATGGGGGCAGAACTTCGTAATTTATCTGATGATTTTTCACTGTTAGCCATTCAAGGACCCAAAGCTGTGGAGGCTATGCAATCGTTAACTTCTGTAGATTTAAGCACTATAAAGTTTTACCATTTTACAGTGGCAGATTTTGCGGGTATTGAACACGTTATGATTAGTGCTACAGGCTATACGGGTAGCGGTGGTTTTGAAATTTATTGCAAAAACAACGAAGTAGAACAAATATGGAATAAGGTTTTTGAAGCAGGAAAATCCTTCGGAATAAAACCCATTGGATTGGCAGCAAGAGATACCCTTCGTTTGGAAATGGGGTATTGTCTTTACGGAAATGATATTGATGATACCACCTCGCCTATTGAAGCTGGTTTAGGATGGATTACGAAATTCACGAAAGATTTTATCAATGCAGAGAATCTTTTAAAAGAAAAAGAAATAGGCCCTAAACGAAAACTTGTAGCATTCGAATTAAACGAAAGAGGAATCCCCAGACAGGGCTACGAAATTGTGGATGCAAATGGGGCAATCATAGGAAATGTAACCAGTGGTACTATGGCACCTTCACTTAATAAAGGTATTGGCTTGGGATATGTGACTTCAGATTTTAGTCAACTTGGGACGCAAATTTTTATTCAAATACGAAAAAACGCTATTCCGGCTACGGTGGTAAAGCTTCCTTTTTATAAGCCCCATTAATCCTAAAATTGCTGTAGGACTTATGCCGAATCGAATACTTATTGTAGGTGCCAGTGGTTTAATTGGCAATACACTCTATAGAGAGCTTCTTCCCTATTTTAATGTATTTGGAACCTATGCTACCCAAGAAAGTTTATATGCACATAACCGAGTCTTCTTCAAATTTAAAGCGGAAGAGGATAATTTGGAGGCAATTTTAAAGGAGGTTCGCCCTAAATTTATCATTTCAACCTTTAAAGGGGAAGCGAAAGCGCAGTTAAAAGCACATGAAAGTATCTGTAATTATCTCTTAGAAAACAAGTCTAAAATACTCTATATTTCATGCGCTTCGGTATTTGACGCAAAAGGAGATTTCCCTTCCTATGAAGAGGATCCTGTATTAGCCCAAAGCGATCAAGGAAAATTAGCTTCGGCTATTGAAAAGCTACTTAAAAATTTACCCGAAAACAAAAGGGTTATTATTAGGCTTCCGCTTGTGTTAGGAATAAACGCTCCTCTTATTATTCAGTTAAAGCAGGCTATAAAACATCACGCTACTTTTGAAGTATTTCCCAATTTAATTGTAAGCGCCACAACGCAAAATAAATTGGCACAACAAATTCACTACATCATCAATAAAAATTTAAAAGGGATTTTTCATTTGGCCAGTGAAGATGTAATACATCATGACGAGCTTTTTGATGAGATTGCTAAAAAAATAAGCCGTAAAAAGCCTATCTTTAAAAATGTTTTCAGCAGTAATGATGATCGTTTTTTAGCCATCTTACCGAAAGAAAACTTGCTCCCTAAAAACTATCAAATTACGATAGAACAAGTTATTGAAGAGAGCACCCTAAAAGATGAAATTGAAACTTTAAAAACCTTTTAAAATGAAGGCACTTACCGAATTACAAATCTTAGCAAGACTGAAAGAATTAAATGGTTGGGAATACAGTAATAATGCGCTTCAAACTTCATTTGAATTCCCAAATTTTAAGGATGCATTCAGCCTTATGACACGAATAGCCTTTGAAGTGGAAAAAATGAACCACCACCCTAATTGGGCAAACACCTATAATTATCTGGAAATTAGCCTTTCTACACACGAAGTTGACGGGGTCACCGAAAAAGATTTTGAACTTGCCAAAATAATTGACGAGTTAACAGCATAAAACTTTGTTATAAAAGTCCTTTTTTTAAATTTGCACTCAAAATAAATAGTATATGGGAAGAGCGTTTGAATTCCGAAAAGCAAGAAAAATGAAGCGTTGGTCTGCCATGTCCAAGGCTTTTACACGTATTGGAAAAGATATTGTGATGGCTGTAAAAGAAGGCGGCC
>JAGQZA010000118.1 GCA_020435805.1 Flavobacteriaceae bacterium | reverse complement strand
TACCGTGAGCAATTGGATAAAATGGGGTTCAGTTTTGATTGGAGTCGTGAAGTACGTACCAGTGACCCTCATTACTATAAATGGACACAGTGGATTTTTATTCAGTTGTTTGAAAGTTGGTACGACAAAACAGCCGATAAAGCGAAACCTATTTCAGAATTAGAACAAGTATTTGCTTCGGAAGGAAATACGAAAGTAAATGTGGCTTGTGATGATGATATTAAACCCTTTTCTGCAACCGATTGGAACGCTTTTAGTTCCGAAGAAAAACAACAAATTCTTTTAAAATACCGACTTACCTATCTGGCCGAGACCGAAGTAAACTGGTGCCCACAGTTAGGAACTGTCTTAGCCAACGATGAAATTGTGAATGGGGTTTCCGAACGTGGCGGCTATCCGGTTATTCGCAAAAAGATGAAACAGTGGAGTATGCGCATTACAGCCTATGCACAACGTTTATTGGATGGATTGAATGCTATTGATTGGCCACAACCCTTAAAAGATTCACAGACCAATTGGATAGGGCGTTCCAAAGGAGCTTCGGTAACCTTCAACGTAATACCGGATGTCACTTCGAGCGCAGTCGAGAAGTCTCACACAATAGAAGTATTCACCACCCGACCCGATACTATTTTTGGAGTCAGTTTTATGACTTTGGCCCCCGAACATGAATTGGTGTCAAAAATTACCACTGCATCACAAAAAGTTGAGGTGGATGCCTATGTGGAAGCTACGGCAAAACGTAGCGAGCGTGACCGTTTGGCCGACGTTAAAACCATTTCCGGGGTATTTACGGGAGCTTATGCCGAGCATCCGTTTACGGGAGAGGCAGTTCCTATTTGGATTGGCGATTACGTGTTGGCTGGCTACGGAACAGGTGCTGTGATGGCGGTACCATGTGGCGATCAGCGGGATTACGCTTTTGCCAAGCATTTTAATATTCCTATCCCAAATATTTTTGAAGGGATCGATATTTCCGAAGAACCTCATGAAGACAAAGCTAATTGCATCATAACCAACAGTGACTTCCTCAACGGATTAAACTATGCGGAAGCGACCCAAAAAGCGATTGAAAAGTTGGAAGAAAAAGGACAGGGAACAGGCAAAATAAATTACCGTTTACGCGATGCAGTGTTTAGCCGCCAACGGTATTGGGGAGAGCCCTTTCCAGTGTATTATAAAAACGGTTTACCACAAATGATTGCGCTGGAGCATTTACCGCTTACCCTTCCCGAAGTTGAAAAATACCTGCCCACCGAAGAAGGCGAACCGCCCTTGGGTCGTGCAGAGGTATGGGCGTGGGATGAAAAAAAGTCGGCAGTAGTCAGTAACCAGCGGATAGATAATACAACCGTTTTCCCGTTGGAATTAAATACCATGCCTGGTTGGGCGGGGAGTAGCTGTTATATGTTCCGGTATATGGACCCTACCAACGATAGTGAGTTTGCCGATGCTGATGCATTAACCTATTGGGAAAATGTAGATCTATACATTGGCGGAAGCGAGCATGCCACCGGGCATTTGTTATACACTCGTTTTTGGACCAAGTTTATGCACGACCGCGGCTATTTACCTGTGGACGAACCCGTTAAAAAATTAATCAACCAAGGGATGATTTTGGGGGAGAGTGCAATCATTAATATTTTAAAATTTAAAACATTAGGAAAAAACTCCTTTGGATATGAAGAGAGAACTTCTTCAAAATCAATATTAATTAATAATGAATTAATTAATGGATTTCCAATAAACGGTTCAATTGATTTGCTGCCTGAAAAAGTTAGGAAACCAATGGAGGTAGTTCTAAATGAAGAATTACATACTCCGAAATTTATTGGGGATGTAAGGCTCGAATATTCAATTGTGCCGCAAAGAATAGATGTCTCTCTAGTTGACAATCAAAATTTAGTTAAGATAAAAGATGTAATTAATCGAAACTTATATATTGAGGTAGCTAGGTCTTCTTATTATGATGGTGAAAATTTATGGCCAAATGGAGATTTTGATGTTTTCAAAGTCTCCCGTGAGGTTGAAAAAATGTCCAAATCTAAGTACAATGTCGTCAATCCCGATGACATTTGTGCACAATACGGGGCAGATACCTTGCGCATGTACGAAATGTTTTTAGGACCGTTGGAGCAAGCCAAGCCCTGGAGTACCGCCGGGATTACAGGCGTGCATAGTTTTTTGAAAAAACTATGGAAACTATACCATTCCCCCTTTGAAGGGGGTCAGGGGGATGTTTCAGAATTCTATGTTTCTGAAGAATCAGCCTCCAAAGACAGTTTGAAAACCTTGCATAAAACCATTAAAAAGGTACAGGAGGATATTGAGAATTTTAGTTTTAATACGTCGGTTTCTACGTTTATGATTGCCGTGAACGAACTCACTTCTCAAAAATGCAACAACAGGGAAGTGTTGGAACCATTGGTGATTTTAATTTCTCCCTATGCACCGCATATTGCCGAAGAACTTTGGGAAAAATTGGGGCATGATAAAAGTATTTCGACAGCCCCCTTTCCTGTATTTGAAGAAAAATATTTGGTGGAAAGTAACAAGGAATATCCGGTTTCTTTCAACGGAAAAATGCGTTTTAAACTCGAATTACCTTTAGATTTAACTCTTGCCCAGATAGAAGAAGCGGTCATGGCCTGTGACAAAACGCAGGAGCAATTACAAGGACGTACCCCTAAAAAGGTCATCGTAGTACCCGGAAAAATCATCAATATTGTAGGCTAATTTGCCGAAATGACAGTTGGTACAATTAGGCAAACTTTTTGCTATATTGGTAGTAACAATTAAACACTAAATTTTAAAAATCATGATGGGATATTATATTATAGCAGGAATCATCTTTTTGGTGAGTATGTACGTAAGCAACCGCCTAAAAAGTAAATTTAAACAGTACTCACAAGTACATCTTCAAAATGGGATGAGCGGAAAAGAAATTGCCGAAAAAATGCTCGCCGACAATGGCATTACCGATGTTCAGGTAATTTCCACCCCGGGAATGCTTACCGACCATTACAATCCGGCGAATAAAACCGTGAATTTAAGTGAAGGAGTGTATATGCAACGCAATGCTGCCGCTGCCGCAGTAGCTGCGCACGAATGTGGTCATGCGGTGCAACACGCTACCGCTTACAGTTGGTTAAAAATGCGTTCGGCCATCGTTCCAGCCGTGGGGATTGCCAGTAAGCTATCTAACTTTGTAATTATGGCAGGGTTGGTAATGACTGCCACCGGATTTTTGGGAGCTCTGGGAAATACGGTTTTCCTATTAGGGATTCTACTTTTTGCTGCCACAACTGCTTTCGCTTTTATTACTTTGCCGGTAGAATATGACGCCAGTAATCGTGCCTTAGCTTGGTTGCAAACCAATAATGTGGTAACACAACAGGAATATGCCGGAGCCAAGGATGCCTTAAAATGGGCGGCTAGAACCTATGTGGTAGCTGCGTTAGGTTCATTAGCTACGTTACTATATTTTATTAGTGTCTTCTTAGGAAGGGATTAAGTTTATAAAAGATACTGAATAAAAAAGCCGTCGATAGACGGCTTTTTCATTTGGTTTTGTTTGGTCACTGAGCGAAGCCGAAGTGTTATGCGTGTACATTATTGGGATTGTAACCCATATACGGAATGTGTTTTTCATTGAAAGTAATTCCGAAGGTTTCCAATTCTTCCAAAATAGGCGTGTAAACCTCTTTGGTAATAGGAATTTGTACTCCCGGGGTAGTAATCTCTTTATTCAAGATTTTTAAAGCAGCAATAGCAACCGGCAACCCCACGGTCTTTGCCATAGCCGTGTAGGTTTGATCTTCGCCAATAAGCACCATGCTACTGTCTATTTGCTTTTTTTCACCCTTCAATTCATACCCAAATTTATGATACATCACAATCATGTCTTTATCGTCTGGCTTCAACGTCCATTTGTCCATCAATATTTTCTGAAGTGCTTGCGCGGGAGTCGCATTTTTAATACCGATAATTTTATTGGGATTGAACAAATCCAGTTCTTCCAATTTGTCCCACATGACATCGTCTTGGTCTATTTTTAAATTATGACGCATTTTCAGCTCTACCGAATCGGTGGGTGAATACGGCAAAAATAAGTTTACAAAAGCACGATACGATAAATTTTCAGAATCGGGAATAGTGTAACTATCGTCCGTCATGCCCAATTGTACAAACATATTCCATGCCTTGCTGAAACCTACATGACGCATGGTTCCGCGGTACAAGGTGAGAATATCATCTAATCCATAAATGCTTCGGTATTTCAGGGAATTTCTATTGGCATAGGCTTCAAATCTTCCGTAGCCTTCTATATCCATAAACTCCGTTCTTCGGAACAAACGATGATATGGAATATATTTATAGGTGCCTTCCTGAATAAATTCTGCAGCACCACCTTGTCCTGCTAATACTACATTTCTGGGGTTCCACGTAAATTTATAATGCCACAAATTATCATCACTTTCGGGGGCAATCAATCCACCGGTAAAGGATTCAAAAAGGAGCATTTTCCCGCCTTGATCCCGAATGTCATCAATTACTTTCATGGCACTCATGTGATCGATGCCGGGATCTACCCCTATTTCATTCATAAAAACCAATCCTTTTTCCTTCACAGCGTCATCAATGGCTTGCATTTCTTTGCTTACGTAAGATGCGGTAACCATGTGTTTGTCATATTTTAAGCAGTCTTTGGCGGCTTCCATATGAAAATGGGCAGGAAGCATGGAAATAATTAAATCGTTTTGCTGAATAACTTCGGCACGTTGTTGCTCGTTAAAAACATCCAATTGAATGCCCTTAGCATTAGGATGCCCTTGTGTAAATTTTTGAGCGCTTTCTTCGGAAAGATCACCTATGGTAATAAAGAGATTTTCAGAAGTAGCTTTATCTAATAAATACTGAATTAAACTTGTGGCCGAGCGACCTGCTCCTATAATTAAAATGTGACGCATCCCGTTGGTTTTTCGTAATTTTGAGTGCTTTTTTTGCAAAGCGAAAGTACTAAAATCGATTGGGAACCTATGAATAATTTCGACAAAAAAATATTGCTAACAGCTACCTTATTGGCTGCCATTACCATAGTTATAGGCGCCTTTGGAGCACACGGATTAAAAAAACTGGTAGATGCTGCTTCGGTAAGCAGTTTTGAAACAGGTGTGCGGTATCAAATGTATCATGTACTGGCATTGGTTATTTTAGGTTTTGCTCCCAAAATTTCAGAAAGCACAAAACGGTGGGTTTTTTGGTTTTTTATTTTAGGGATTCTATTTTTTTCGGGATCTATCTATGTATTGACACTAAAGAGTCAATGGACTTTTAATGTTAATTTTTTAGGGCCTATAACACCGCTGGGGGGGTTACTATTTATTATAGGTTGGCTTCGATGGTGTTACGGAATTATGAAGTTAAAGTGAAGATAATTTTTTCTTTTTAAGGATTTATCCCAAATGGTTTTTTTATTTTTGCAATCACAATAAACCCGATGTTATGGTAGATAACGGCCACGCTACGAAAACGATTTCGATAGAAGCTTACGGAATCAAGGATGCAACAGTAAAATACCAACTTTCTTCACAAGAACTTCACGAGGAAACACTTCAAAAAAATCAAGGAAAAGAAGCAAATACAGGAGCACTTGCGGTAAATACCGGAGAATTTACCGGTAGATCTCCCCAAGATAGATTCATTGTAAAGGATGCTATTACCCAAGATCGTGTTTGGTGGGGAAAAGTAAATATTCCATTTGAGCCCGATGCCTTCGATGCGCTCTATAATCGTGTGGCAGAATACCTTTCTGGGAAAGAGGTTTATGTAAGAGATAGTTATGCCTGCGCCGATACCAATTACCGATTAAACATTCGAGTAATTACCGAATACCCTTGGAGCAATATGTTTGCCTACAATATGTTTCTACGTCCGGAAGATTCAGAATTGAAAGATTTTACTCCGGAATGGCTTATTGTGAATGCTCCTAGTTTTATGGCAATTCCTGATCGGGACGGTACCAGACAACACAATTTTGCGATTTTAAATTTTACCAAAAAGATTGCCCTTATTGGGGGAACCGGCTATACAGGTGAAATTAAAAAAGGAATTTTCTCGGCACTCAATTTTATTTTACCTGTGTTCAAGAATACACTTCCCATGCATTGTTCTGCGAATGTAGGAGAAGATGGCGAAACTGCTATTTTCTTTGGACTTTCCGGAACCGGAAAAACAACACTTTCTGCCGATCCAGATCGAAAACTTATTGGAGATGACGAACACGGTTGGACGGCTGAAAATACCGTCTTCAATTTTGAAGGAGGATGTTATGCCAAAGTCATTAATCTTTCCGAAGAAAATGAACCCGATATTTATCGCGCCATCAAACCCGGAGCTATTTTGGAAAACGTAATTATGGACGAAAATGGCGAGGTAGATTTTGCCGATATTTCCATTACACAAAATACAAGGGTGAGTTATCCTATTGAACATATTGATAATATTCAGGTACCTTCTATAGGGAAGAACCCAAAAAATATTTTCTTTTTAACGGCAGATGCTTTTGGAGTACTGCCCCCCATTTCAAAATTAACTCCCGGTCAAGCAGCGTATCACTTTATTAGTGGATATACAGCGAAAGTAGCCGGAACCGAAGCAGGCATTACAGAGCCTGTCCCCAGCTTTTCTGCATGTTTTGGAGCCCCTTTTATGCCCTTGCATCCTACCGAGTATGCCGAAATGTTAAGCCAGAAAATGCAAGAAGCCGGAGTTCATGTTTGGTTAGTAAATACGGGATGGACAGGAGGTCCTTACGGTGTTGGAAACCGAATGAAATTGAAATATACCCGTGCCATGATTACGGCTGCGTTGAATGGTTCGTTGGAAGCTGCTAATAAAGATAATTACCATGTTCATTCAGTATTTGGGGTACAACTACCTAGAGTATGTCCCAATGTCCCAACCGATGTGTTGAGTCCAAGACAAACTTGGAAAAATGATGAAGGCTATTATAAAACAGCACATAAATTAGCAAACTCTTTTAAGGAAAACTTTAAAAAATTTGAAGAATTTGCCAATGATGAAATCCTTAAAGGAGGACCGTTGGTATAAGTTGATAAGTATTTAAAAATAAAAAGGGTTGCCTATGGCAACCCTTTTTATTTCATTAAATCTTTTTATTTTTTTCCGTTCACTTCCTTGATGTATTTCTCTAACGCCATGGTCATGGAAGGTGTTTCAGGAGTAGGTGCTTTAATATCCACTCGTAAGCCATTATCGGTAGCGGCTTTAATAGTGGTATTTCCAAAGACCGCTATACGGGTATCGTTTTGTTTGAAATCGGGAAAATTGGTTAGTAAGGATTGAATTCCGCTGGGGCTGAAAAATACGAGTATATCGTAATACACATCCCTTAAATCGGAAAGATCACTAATTACAGTTTTATAAAAAATCCCTTGTTTCCAATCCACTCCAAGTTCATTAAGAACAAGCGGCGCTTCAGGTTTCAATTTATCTGAAGAGGGGAGTAAAAACTTTTCGTTTTTATATTTTTTAATGAGGGGAGAAAGCTCGGTAAAGCTACTTTTTCCTACATATATTTTTCGTTTTCTATAGACCACATATTTCTGAAGATAAAAAGCCACCGCTTCACTTTGACAAAAATACTTCATAGT
>JAGQZA010000117.1 GCA_020435805.1 Flavobacteriaceae bacterium | reverse complement strand
AACAGTGAAATATCTTCTTCGGGAGTACGTGGATATTTTGCAAGATCAGCTGTGTTATTAAATTGGGTTGGATTCACAAAAATGCTCACCACCACTATATCATTTTCACCTAAAGCTTTCTTTACCAAAGAGATGTGCCCCCCGTGCAAAGCACCCATTGTTGGCACAAAACCTATTTTTTCATTTTTCGCCACGGAAGACAAGGCCTGCACCAATGTTTCTTTCTGGGAATGTATTACCATAAAATTGGGTTAAGAGCGGGCAAAATTAATATATTAAAGACAATCTACATAAATTTTCGTAATTTTGCGTGTTTAAAACACCCAGCCAGTTAAACACTATTATTTATGAAAGATAAAAGAGTCTTGTATGTGTCTTCAGAAGTAATTCCCTACTTGCCAGAGACCGAGATTTCTTCCATGTCGTTTGAAGCCCCTAGAATGGTCAATAACAATGAAGGCCAAATTCGAATCTTCATGCCCAGGTATGGTAATATTAATGAACGAAGACACCAATTGCATGAAGTAATCCGTCTTTCAGGAATGAATTTGGTGATTAATGATCTTGATATGCCGCTCATTATAAAAGTAGCTTCTATTCCAAAAGAGCGAATGCAAGTGTATTTTATAGATAATGAAGATTATTTCAAAAGAAAAGCTACCTATGCAGACGAAGAGGGTAATCTTTTTCCGGACAATGATGAACGGGCCTTATTTTTTGCCAAAGGAGTTATTGAAACCGTAAAAAAACTGAACTGGTCTCCCGATATTATTCACGTACACGGCTGGCTGGCATCTTTTCTGCCCTTATATTTAAAAACATATTACAACAACGAGCCGCTGTTTGAAACCAGTAAAATAGTTACTTCGTTATACAATCCTGGCTTTCAAGGTACGTTAGACATTAAATTGATAGACAAAATTAAGTTTGATGGCATTGCAGAAGCAACCATTTCGCATTTAGCGAATCCTACGTATTTTAATGTCATGAAAACCGCTATGGACCATTCAGACGCGGTTATTATAAGTTCGAATGAACTTTCAGAAGATTTTAAAAATTATCTAAAAAACTATGATAAGCCAGTGTTAAACTTTCATAAAATGGAAGAATTTTCGGAAGCTTATTTAGACTTTTACCAATCGAAAGTATTGGTTTAACATGAACACCCAAATGAAAATTACAAATCTAATCCCTAAGTTTGGGATACTATTTATACTTGTTTTGGCAATTGCTTCCTGTGAAGAAGATTTTAGCAACCTCGACACGGGCATTATTGATGAAAACTTTACACGCCCCGATACTACTTTCTCTGTAGTAGCGTATAGTAGGTTTCTGAAAGAATACCAAATGGAACAAATAGGCGTACAAACAAATGGTCTATCATCCTATAAACTTGGAGTTTATGTCGATCCCGTTTATGGAAAAACAACGACTAATTTTTTAGGACAGTTGGCTTTAAATACTCCCAATCCTACTTTTCCGGTAGATTCTTTAGTGCCCATACTTGAAAAAGTAACACTGTATATTCCTTATTATTCAGATGCTACACAAGGTAGTAACGGAGTTACTACCTATACCCTAGATTCTATTTATGGGAATACCCCTATTGACATTTCAATTTATGAGTCTAATTATTTTTTAAGGGATATAGATCCGGAAAGTAATTTTGAAGAACCTCAAAAATACTACTCTAATCAAGGAGCTTTATTTGAAAGTAATCTAGGGGCATTAATAACCACTGAAGTAGGTTTTACTCCTTCCAAAAATGAAATTGAATTTATCTTACAAGGGTTGGACACTCTTTCGTTTGCTCCCGGACTATTTGTAGAATTACCCGTTGAATATTTTCAACAAAAAATTATTGATCGAGAAGGAGAAGAAGTATTATTAAACAATAATAATTTTAAAAATTATTTTAGAGGCTTGTATTTAAAAGCTTCTTCAGGCGAAGATGGAAATATGTTCCTTTTTAATACGGACGACGCAAAGGTATCCCTATACTATTCTTCAAGAAAAACCAAATTTGTAGAAGGAGAAGGGTATGTATATGAATATAATGCTAACGGAAGTATAGTAAGGGAGTACGAAACACTTGATTTAAATTTTTCTGGAATTAACATAAATGTGTATGATAGCCCCAATAATCCGTCTCCAGAAATAGCTGCGACACTTCAAAACCCAAATGTTTCTCAAGGAGAAGAACGCCTTTTTTTAAGTGGCAGTAAGGAAATTATCACTATTATCGACCTTTTTGATGGTGACGATAACCAAAATGGTATTAATGATCTTCAAGAGTTGCGTGAAAAAAAATGGCTTATCAATGAAGCAAACTTAATATTTTATGTAGATCAAGATATGGTAACTGGCGGCAGTAAGGAACCAGAGCGAATTATGATTTTCGATACAAAAAATAATAACATACTTGCCGACTACGCTATTGATTTAACAACAAATAATAGCGGTGTAAATGCTGTTACACAACACTTAGGCAGGTTAGAAAGAAATAGCGATAACCTTGGAGAATACTATAAGATACGATTAACAGCACATCTAAGTAATCTCATTAACAGAGACTCCACGAATGTTTCTTTGGGGCTTATGGTTTCTCAAAATGTGTCCCAAGTGTCTTTTGGATCTTTAGAAAAGGAAATTCCTGTTAGTCATCCTAGTCAATCAAAACTAACTAAAGTCCCAACCTCATGCATCATTTCTCATGAAGGCACGGTGCTTCATGGAAATCGTTCTTCCAATCAAGAGAAGCGATTAAAACTTCAAGTCTATTATACTGAACCTAATAATTAAAGCGTATGTGTGGAATTGTAGGTTATATAGGAAGTAGGGAGGCATATCCTATTATTTTAAACGGACTTAAACGTCTCGAATATCGTGGGTACGATAGTGCTGGAATAGCAATTTATGATGGAACCAAGATTCAAATTGCCAAAACAAAAGGGAAAGTAATTGACCTAGAAAATAAAGTTAAAAGCGAAATTTCAGCCGCAGGCTCCATAGGTATTGGGCATACTCGTTGGGCCACCCATGGAGTACCTAACGATATTAATTCACACCCGCACAGTTCCAACAGCGGAGATTTGGTGCTCATTCACAATGGAATTATTGAAAACTATGCCTCCATAAAGAAAGAGTTGCTTAAAAGAGGCTACACGTTTTATAGCGATACCGATACCGAAGTATTGGTAAACCTGATTGAAGAAATTAAAAAGCAAGAAAATGTAAAACTTGGAAAAGCAGTTCAATTGGCTCTTAACCAGGTGGTTGGAGCATATGCTATTGCAGTTTTTGACAGTAAAAAACCCGATGAAATTGTAGTAGCAAAATTGGGAAGTCCACTTGCTATTGGAATAGGAGAAGGGGAATTTTTTGTAGCCAGTGACGCCACCCCGTTTATAGAATTTACAAACAACGCCATCTATCTTGAAGATGAAGAAATGGCTGTCATCCGTTTGGGAAGAGAAGTTAGAGTTCGGAAAATTAAAAGTGACAACCTGGTAGACCCTTATATACAAGAACTACAATTAAATATTGAGCAAATAGAAAAAGGAGGGTACGACCACTTTATGCTGAAGGAAATCTACGAACAACCTTCAGTAATTAAAGATACCTATCGCGGAAGGCTACTGGCAAATGAAGGTATTATAAAATTGGGGGGCTTGGAAGACCATATTCAAAAGTTTGTAAATGCCAATCGTATTGTCATTGTTGCCTGCGGAACTTCTTGGCATGCAGGACTTGTGGCCGAATATATTTTTGAAGATTGGGCCCGTATTCCCGTTGAGGTGGAATATGCTTCCGAATTCCGGTATCGAAATCCTATCATAAGCGAAAAGGATGTGGTTATTGCTATTTCTCAAAGTGGTGAAACTGCAGATACACTCGCTGCAATAAAATTGGCGAAAGAGAAAGGAGCCTTTGTTTATGGGGTCTGTAATGTAGTTGGATCTTCTATTTCTAGAGAAACACACAGTGGAACCTACACCCATGCCGGACCCGAAATTGGAGTTGCCTCTACCAAAGCCTTTACCACACAAATTACGGTATTAACCATGATTGCCCTTAAATTGGCAAAAGTGAAAGGGACTATTTCCCATGCAAATTACATGAAACATTTGCTGGAACTTGAATTAATCCCGCACCATGTGGAAGAAGCACTTAAAAGTGATGAAAAAATTCGCGCTATTGCCGATGTATTCAAAGATGCAGCTAATTTTCTCTATCTTGGGAGAGGGTATAATTTTCCGGTAGCTCTTGAAGGAGCTTTAAAACTGAAAGAGATTTCCTATATTCACGCAGAAGGCTACCCAGCTGCCGAAATGAAACATGGCCCTATTGCTTTAATCGATGAGCACATGCCTGTTGTTGTGATTGCTGTAAACAGTAATCACTATGAAAAAGTAGTAAGTAACATAGAAGAAATTAAGGCTAGAAAAGGAAAAATTATAGCTGTTGTAACAGAGGGAGATACTACCGTAAAAGATCTTGCAGATTTTATCATGGAAGTTCCAAAAACTACCGAAACTCTTAGCCCTTTAGTAACTACTATTCCATTACAACTTCTTTCGTATTATATTGCTGTAATGCTAGACAGAAATGTAGATCAACCTAGAAATTTGGCAAAATCGGTAACGGTAGAATAGTTTTCTCTCAAAATAACAATTCTAATAGTTCTTGCTAAATATTAAATCCCCTTTTTGGGGCATTGCTATTTTTTTAATAATTTTCTTAACGATTTCTTAAAAAAAAACGAAGATTTTTTTATGCGCACATAATATTTATTTTACTTTTACAACATTATCAATTTAAACTTTTTTATGAAAACTATTGTATTTGTATTTTGTTTGTGTTTTAGTGCTATTGCTTTTTCACAAACTAACGTAAGTGGAAAGGTGGTAGATGAAACCTCAACGCCAGTGTTAGGGGCCAATATTGTTGTAATGGGAGGAACTGCCGGAACCGCTACAGATTTTGATGGTAATTTTTCACTTCTTGTAGATCAAGAGCCCCCATTTACACTCCAAATATCGAGTATCGGGTATGCTTCACAAGAGATTGAAGTTACTACAAATAATCAAACGCTATCTATTGTTTTGGTTGAAGGTTCTGAACTTGACGAAGTTGTTATTTCGGCATCAAGAACCCCAGAACGTATTTTTGAATCGCCTGTTACTATTGAACGTTTCGGAATAAAAGAAATTAGAAATACCGCTTCAGTAGATTTTTATGACGGTCTTGAAAACTTAAAAGGAGTAGATATAAACACCAACAGTTTAACCTTTAAATCTATTAATACAAGAGGCTTTGCCACATT
Source organism: Flavobacteriaceae bacterium (assembly GCA_020435805.1). GTDB lineage: Bacteria > Bacteroidota > Bacteroidia > Flavobacteriales > Flavobacteriaceae > Halomarinibacterium. The sequence continues at coordinate 2,470 of JAGQZA010000117.1, read as the reverse complement.
TGCAAACACTCGTTTTATGCAATTGGTAGATGGAATGGACAACTCTGCTCCGGCACTTAACTTCCCTTTGGGAAATCTCCTTGGGATGACAGATACCGATATTCAAAGTGTTGAAATTTTACCGGGGGCCGCTTCTGCGTTGTATGGTGCAAATGCCTTTAACGGGATTCTTTTTATGCAAAGTAAAAACCCTTTTGATTATGAAGGAATAAGTATTTCGGCTAAAAGAGGGATTACAAGTCAAGAAGCTGCCGGGGACAATCCTTACACCGATTTTGGTATTAGAGCAGCTCACAAGTTCAGTAAACATTTTGCAGCAAAAGTAAATTTTGGGTATTTAACCGGAACCGATTGGGCAGCCAATAACCTGACAGGAAAACCCAATACTGGACAAACTCGTGCAGATATAGATTATGATGGTATTAATGTATATGGTGATGAAGTAAGTACCGATATTAAAGGAGTGGCACAAGCCTTAGTTGGGTTGGGGATTCTTCCTGCGGGAGCCGATGCTTTAGTACCTTCTGTAAATGTAAGTAGAACAGGGTACAATGAAACTGACTTAACCGATTATGAAGCAGAAAGTATCAAAGCAGACTGGGGGCTTTATTTCCGTCCTTGGGCAAGCGATTTTGAAATTGCCTACGTAGGTAAAGTAGGAACAGGTTCTACCATTTATCAAGGAGCTAATAGATACGCAATAGAGAACTTCTTCCTTCAACAACACAAATTGGAATTTAAAAATAATAACTTCTTTTTAAGAGGATATATTACTGAAGACAGAGCAGGAGATAGTTACGACATGGTATTTACCGGAATTAATATCAACAGAGCATGGAAAGATGATTCTACTTGGTTTGGACAATATGTAGGTGCTTTTGTACAAGGTTCTTTAGGGGGTCTTACAGCAGACCAAGCTCATGCGTTAGCCAGACAAACGGCAGATGAAGGTAGATTTGAGCCCGGCAGTGACCAATTTAATAATGCTTTCAATATAAGTGTAAACAATCCAGATTTGTCAACAGGATCAAAATTTCAGGATAACTCAAAAATTTACCATGGAGATGCCAACTACAACTTTAGCCACCTTTGGGATGTTGTTGAAGTGCAAGTAGGAGGATCTTACAGAACGTATAGCTTAAATTCTTCAGGAACCATTTATACCGATTTTGATGGTCCTATTAATTATACCGAATATGGTGTTTACACACAACTTCAAAAGAAATTTGAGCTATCTAGCAATGTAGATTTAAAATTAACAGGATCTGTTCGTTATGACAAATCTGAACTTTTTGATGGCTTTTTCTCTCCTAGATTAGCTGCCGGATTTACCATCAATAACAATCATAATATTCGTGCTTCTTTCCAAACTGGTTTCAGAAACCCAACTACTCAAGATTTGTATATTGGATTGGATGTAGGGAGAGCCGTGCTAGTAGGCGGTGCTAATGATAATCCTACTCGCTATATGGATACATACGATTTAAGCCCTACAGGTCAAGCATTATTAGGAGCTTCTACTATCGATTTTGATGGACAGGGGGCTTACACCAACTCCTATTTATTAAGTTCGGTTCAAGCTTTTGCGGCTACTGGCGATGCTTCCCAATTGGAGATTGCAAATTCAACCTTTGTAAAACCAGAACAAGTAACTTCTTATGAATTAGGGTATCGTGGTAAATTAGGAAAGGTAATTGTGGACTTAAGTGGGTATTACAACCAATACCAAGATTTCTTAGCAAACGAAACAGTTGTAGCTCCTTTCTATGGAGATGTTCAGTTAAGTCAAACAGTACCCGGAGATCCAAATAATACACCGCTTGCCATAGCTGCCATTGCTAATTCAGATTTCCAAGTGTATCAAACCTACACCAACAGCGATAAAGAAGTAAATTCGTATGGGGGTTCCGTAGGAGTTTCAACTAAATTTTTAGGGAACTTCGATTTAAGTGGAAATTATACTTATGCCAAATTAGATTTTGACACTGAAGCTAATCCCGATTTCCGAACCAATTTCAATACGCCGGAACACAAAGTAAAAGCTTCTTTAGGAAACACCGATTTATTCAAAAACTTTGGTTTTAATGTCGCTTGGAGATGGAGTGACACCTACGAGTGGGAAGCTTCTTTTGGAGATGGACAGGTGCCTGCTTTCCATGTACTGGATGCACAACTAAGCTATAAAGCACCTAAATTCTTAAAATCGCAGTTTAAAGTAGGTGCAACCAATGTTTTAGGGGATGAATACTTTACGGCTTTCGGAACTGGAAATATAGGTTCTATGTATTATGTCTCTTGGACTATCAATAATTTATAATTAAAAAATTAACTACTATGAAAATTAAATATATAGCAATACTGTTTATCGTTTTTGGGTTTATCGCCTGCGAAGAGGACGATAACACTATGGAAGAAGTTCAGGTAGAACTTACAGCGGGAAGTGCCGATTTTTCAAAATATGTGTCTTTAG
>JAGQZA010000116.1 GCA_020435805.1 Flavobacteriaceae bacterium | reverse complement strand
TGTAATAACAACGAAGGTATTTTAAGTCTATGGGTATCCAGTGTTGGGTCTATTGTTTCAATATAGGTAAAGGAACGTTCGGTACGCTGTTGTTCTAAAGCAACGTAATTGCGTATAAATGAAAGCTCCTGTGCTAGGGTTAAAAATTCTTCACTCGTAAACTGAAGCGCTTGCCGTAACAATACCGCAAAAGTACTTAGGTTCTCAAAAGCTTTCAGCTTGTCGTCATTTAGTATTTGGGCCTGTATGGCACTTAAGCTGTTAAAAATAAAATGCGGGTTCATTTGTGCCCGTATGGCATTAAGCTCAGCATTCAGTGCTTTTAAAGTAAGCTGCTGCTTTTCAAAAGCGGCTTTATTTTTTCGGGTCATGCGGTGTGTACGCCAGCGTAGGATGACGTACATCAATAGTATTATAAAAAGTAGTAATAAGCCCAAAAACCACCACTGAAAGTAAAAAGGGCTGGCAACTATAATATGATACTCTTTAGTTAGCGTAGTACTACCGTTAGAGGTAGTTCCTTTTACAAACAAAGTATATGTTCCAGGGGGAAGGCGTATTAAATCTATTTGGTAATGATTCTTTTTGGTAGCTAGAACCCACTCTTTTTCAATAGGGGCTATTTTATATAAAACGGAACCTTTACCCAGATCTCTATAGTTAGGCAGCAAATCTAAAGTAAGTTGCATACTATTATTTGCATAGGGGAGGTAATAAGTAGTATCAGAAACCGTATAAGTCCCTTCCATTTTTACGGTACTTAACCAAGGTGTGATTGTTTTGGCGGGGGTCAATTGCGTACTAATAACAAGATTGCTATTGTTGGCATAACAAAATCCTTCTTCTAAAGATGTCATAAATTTCATCTCTTTCAACCAACTTCCATCGGCTTCAAAGGATAGGGGAACTTCAACAGGATATACTATGGACATTTTTTGAGTGTCGAACAATCCATAAACTCCCTTTTCATCACTTTGTAATAACACCAGCTTTTCTGAAAACTCTTTTACTTTTTCTACAGTACCTTCCATGGTTACTTTCCAAAGTGCTTGCCGTTCCCTAAAAAAGAAGGTATCTCCATATTTGCACAAATGGGTACCTTCTTTGTTGACTAGCGTGAGTTCATTTTTATTTGGATGGTATAAAATTACCCCATTTGTTGTTTGGGCAATAACTCGATCGCGATGTATAGGAAAAGCTTCAGTTATCCAGTAGGAGCTCAAATAACCTGCTTGCTTATTCTGCTCTATAATTTTTAAACCACTGGAAGTCCCCAAATACATTATACCATCTTCCTCATAAATAGACTTGGTAGCGTTTGTAGTAACCCTTTTTTTTTCAACCCCTGTTTTTTTATCAATAATAAAAAGAGCTCCACAAAACAACACAATTTCTTCATCTGTTATCAAGAAAGACTGTATTTCGGCATTTTGTTTCAAATCATACACTCGCTGCAAATTCCCTTTAGAAGTGAACTGAAGTATCTTGCCGTCATAAGTGCCAGCATACAAAAAGGAATCAAATTTTTTGAAAGTGGAGAACTTAACATTGGTTCCCGGTAGCGATGAGGCATTAATAATATTGAACTGAAGTGAGGGTATATAATACAACCCATTTTGAAGCGTGCCTATCCACAAAGAACCTTCCATATCCTCATATATAACAGAACAGGAAACCCCTTCTAAGTAATGGTGTTCTAGCTCCCAGCGAGTGTTAAATAAAAACAGCCCATTAAAGGTGGCTACTAAGTGCCTACCATCTTTAAGGGTGTACAAATGGGTAAATTTAGTTTTAGGCGTGAGGTCTTTCTGAAACAAATTGGCAAGAGGAACAAATTCGCCCGTATAATAACCTACTTGCCCGGTATCAAAATTAACCCAAAAAACACTCTCATGGGTTTTATAAAAACGTACTTGCAAATTGGCTGGCAAATTATAACTTGAAAGTGTTTTTTGGGTAGCAAGATCAATGGCTAATAAGCTATTCTTATTTTGAATACTGGCAACTATGTACGCTATCTTTTTATGTACTACATAAGACCATATCTTGTTAATTTGTGGAAAATCTTCTTTCTCAAAACGAACGGGCTTACGTGCATCATTAAAATAATAAAAGCCATTGTGTTGAGCCATATATACAACTCCTTCATCGGTATCATAAGTGGGGTACGAAAGTGTTTCTGTAATTTCCGGTGTAAAAGAAATAAGTGAATCATTGCGTATAATATAGCTGTCTCCTTGAAAATTCCTTGAAATAAGTTCGCCATCATAGAAAGGCGTAATGTTTGATTGGGTCTTGGACTCTATTTCGGAAGATAACTTTCCAAATGCAAGTCCGTTGAAGGTGTTTATGCCTTTGTCGTGAGCAATATATATATAGCCGCGTTGGTCTTGAAACAAATCGAATATTGTATTACTCTCCAACCCATTTTCTACCGTATAATTTTGATACAAGAGATCACTTTGGGCATATAGTTTCCCAAGTAACAAAACGCAAGACCATAATATATAACGCATTTTCCAAAAGTACATGTTTTGTCTTTCTTACCCTATTCCCTTTAGAAGATAGATACCACCGTTTAGAAGGCTGTTTTGTTCCTTCAAAAGAAATACACAAAGAGAAAAAAAACACCCGCTACTTTCGTACCGTACTTTCAATCTATGCCTTATGAAGACCCTTTTGTTTTGTATTACCTTATTGTTTGTGTCATTGCAAGGAACAGCACAAAGCCAATCTCAATTGCTAAATGGCTTTACGGCGACCAGCCTAATTCCCGCATCCGTAGTGGGTAATAGAACCATGGAAATTAAAACAAAAGAATGGCCTATTACTTTGGAAAGACAAGCAGGTGTAGTCTCAAAAATTTTGCTAAAAAGAGCAGGTGTATTAGATGAGGTTTATGAACCAGACATTCTTAATAAATCGGCGTACTTTTTTAATACCAAAAATAGAGTGTGTTATTTCGATGGAATATTCCACTACTACCAACCGGGTCAAAACTCCATCAATATCCTATATCTATTGGCAGATAGCAAACAAAAATTGGAACAATACGATGTTGCCAAAGCCGAAAGTAAACTAAAGAGCTATTTTGAAGAAATGCGTATCCAGCAAAAAGAGGCCAAGGCAGATTTAGTTGCTAATTTGGAAGAGGCCAAAGAACAAGAACGCATCGCTAATTCTTTACAAGGAAAAAATATCAAGGCCTTAGAGATTGTGTGGCTTACAAACGAATCTCAAACAGGCATGCAATCTAAAATCCAGTACGGTGTAAAAGCCATAGATGCCCAAGGCAATACCTTTTCTACCGATAATCTTGGCGGTAAAACCGCTTGGGACGATTTTACCATTACCAGCATAGGTGCTATTCCTGCCCCCGAGTATCTTACCGTAGATACCGATGCCTCCAAAATAAAAGGGGATAAAGTAACACTAACCATTAAAAACAAATACAACACTGCCATAACCACCACTGCAGCTATTAAAATGAGCTACGCAACCCCTATCCAGCTTTCCTATCCCGGCGCCAATGGATGCCCCCCACTTACCGCTGGGACAGGAACAAGGGGCGGTAATGCAACTTCTATGGAAGTGAAAATGTGCAATAGCACAGACGGGGCCTATGTACTCATGCAAGTAACCCAGGGAGGAACAGTCTTGCATCGCCTTAAACTGAAAAAAGGAGTAGGAGTTACCCTAAATGTAACGGGAGGACCTGGATGCAGCGGGAGAAGCACTTCAAATGAGGCAACGGGAGGTCGTGGCGGGAATGGCGGCGATGGGGGTAATGTTACCATCTTTAAAAGTAGTACCCTTTCGGGCGATGCGTTAACCATCTACAACAATGGAGGCTCGGGAGGAAGAGGGGGTAAAGGAACCCTATACACAGGACAAGATGGGAGCAAAGGTAGGGATGGGGTAACAAAATACAATACCACGGCAGTAAGCCTTAATTTCTAAATCATTACTAACAACAAATACATCTATTATGAAACGTAAACTATTATTGATTGCCTTAGTAGCACTTTCGGTGTCTTCTGTAAATGCACAAGGATTATTAGGGAAATTAAAAAAGAAAGTGAGCAATAACTCAAGTAAAGTAGAAAATACCAAGAATACTAACAGTGGAGAGTCTCTTGCTGAGGATACTACCGAAGCTTTTACAGATGAGTATGGCTATTCTGGAAAATATTACTCAACAGAAGCTTTTGCCTTCAGCAATTCGAGCAAGCAAAAAACCAAAGAGCACACCTGGAAATTTGTACGCGAAGAAAACGGGAATGTGGTCAACAAAGTACATCGTTATGTCGCGGGTAATGAAATATACCCTTCTTTTTTCTTAGATGAAAAGGCAAAAGAAAAAGGCAATATGGTCATTTTTAAAATGGAAGGTGGCATACTAGCCGTACAACTGGAAGAAGGCGTTTTTGGAGTTGCTAAAGTAGATGAATACAAAGGTTTAGTGACACAATATATTAACACCTATGCAAAGGACAAGGCAATGTTGGAAACCTACGATAAAGAAACGGGAGCCGCTGTAATGCAATCACAACTAGATAAACTAAAATCGGTAAAAATAGATGTCGAAAGAACCAAATGGATGAAAAATGAAACCTATGCCAAAATGAAAGGGAAAATAGGTTTTATGGACCATTACAGCAAAGTGGCCTACAACCGGGGCGATATTACCGAAAAAGTGGACGTATTTATGTCATCGGTGGAAATTGGAAAATCCTCCATCTTCTACAGAGCTTATTATGAAACCCCAGGAGGCATATTGTGTTCCGGTTGTGAGCTAAACACCACTTTTGAAATCAACGGTGTAAAAGTTTCCAGAGCCGAACAAAGAAAAGTATCTTCAAAATGGTCACGAACCATCAAACAAAAGTTTGTGAATGACGATTTCTTTAGCGCAGCACCTATTATGATTAGCTATCAGGAAAACATTGCCGACTATGCTTTCCTCTATGCTATCTATCAAAACAAAGACAAGTTTGTAGATGGTGCTTCTATTCCTGTAAAGGTGACCATAACCACCAATCAAGATGGGGTAGATAAAGACGTGCTAGCAGAAAGTACACTTACATTGGTGTATAAAAATTCCAACAAAGCAGGATTCGACAAGCTCATTAAATGGGTTGATGACCTATTAGAGGAATAACAAGAACTCTAACTAACCAAGTTTGAGGTTAATGTAAAAGTCCCTCTGGAGCAATTCTGGGGGGATTTTATCGCATAAATACAATACAATACCACATGAATACAAATGTTATGAAGCTGTTTACTGCCGTACCCCTTCTTTTTCTTTCTTGCCTACCCTTTTATGCACAAGTGGGTATAGGTACCACCACCCCCAATCCTTCTTCTATTTTAGAGGTTTCGGCAACCAATAAAGGAATTCTTATTCCCAAAGTATCACTAGCCAATGTCACCACTACGCAACTCGACGGAATCAATACCGCAGCAACAGGCTTGCTCATCTATAACACCAATGCTACCACAGTAGGGGGTAATGGGGTTGGGTATTATTATTTTAATGGTGCCCAATGGGAAAAAATGCTAAGCACTTCCAGTATTTCGCAAGACAACGATTGGTTCGAGGAAGGTACTACCCAAGCGCCACCCGATATCAATAGCAATATGTACACCCTTGGCAATACCGCCTTCGGAAAAAACATGGCAACCTATCGTTTGGATGTAGAAGAAACTACGGGGAGCCGTGCCATCAATGCCTTAATATCGGGGAGTAGTGCAGGGGTAAAATATGCAGGCTATTTCTCGAATCAAAATAATGGGAATAGCTCTCAGTATGGATTATATTCACAAGTTTCCGGTACAGGGAACGGGTTCCACTTTGGTAGTTACAACAACATCAATAGTGGTGGCTCAGGCGGGCATTATGCCATCTACAACAACTTACAAGGCGCAGGAACGGGCACCCTTCGTGGGCTGGAAAACTATATTAGCAGTACCACCGCAAGCGAAACCACTGGCATCTATAACACTTTTTCTGCTTCCAATGCCAACGATACGGGCATCACCAACGAGTTTAACGTAGCAAGTACGGGAGATAAAAAGGGAATTAACAACCTCTTTAATACATCTGGCAATAGTAACAATTATGGGCTTTATACCAATTTTAACGGGGTTTCGGGTAACGGATACCAATACGGTACATATTCTGCTTTTGGAAGCAACGCTTCAGGAATAAAAATGGGGAATAAAAACCTTTTTAATGGCAATGGTGTAGGGAACATCTACGGAGTAGAAAATGATATACAAGGTAGCAATGCGGGCAGTATTATAGGGGTCAATAATATTCTGCAAGTTACCAATACCTCCGGCAATCAAATAGGGTTGGCAAATTCTATGTTAGGTACTTCTACAGGTGCCATTACGGGGGTTTCAAACTTTATTAACAATACAAGTACAACTACGCATACCGGAATTATCAATATCCTCTTAGGAAACAACACCAATACCGCTCGTGGTACTGCCAATGGTATAGGGGGGGCTGGCAACGGATTTATGACTGGAACCATCAACGAAGTATATAATTTAGGGAATGGCAGACACATGGGGGTTTTAAATTTATTAAGCGGTACTGGCTCAGGACGCAAGTTTGCCTCTTACAACCTTATTGACCCTGCAGCGGGGGGAACGCATTACGGGGTGTACTCCAGTGTGCTCAATGCAAGCGGCTTTGCTGGCTATTTTGCAGGTACCGTAGCCATTGGTACCAGCGACGAAAACGATCCGTCTCCCAACTACTACCGTATGCCCGCCAGTAGAGGTACTAATGGCCAAGTGATGCAAACCGATGGCTCGGGAAATGTAAGTTGGGTAGCACCTGCCGCCGCAAGTCAGCCGGTAGCCATTAAATTGGGGACTTCCCTTAACCTCACGGGGTTTGTGAACAATACAGAAAAAGCCCTCAACTTCAATACCACCGAGTACAACACGGGCGGGGGCAGTTATTCTATCCCCACCGGGGCATATACCATCCCTTATACGGGGATTTACAGTGTCACAGCCAATTTCAACGTTAGTTTTTTTGGGGCATCGGTAACGCAAATGGTGCTTATGTTCCGTATTTATAAAAATGGGGTGCTCTTTCAGCAGATAGCAGTAGGCAACAGCGCCACCCTTGGGACTACCTATCCTTATCAAAACTTTTCCTTTGCCAACGACCTAAGTGTTAATGCAGGTGATACCCTTAGCTTCCGTATCGTGCCTTTATGGAGTGGTACGCTGCCTGCACCTTCCATTACTACTACAAATACGCATATTTTTGTGAAGAAAATTTGAAAGACAACAACCCAAACAAGTTGCTAAATTTGGTAAAGAAAAAGAAAACTTTTACGTGTTACCTTTCCCTATAATCGATCAACTGCAAACTTATACTGGTGCTCTTGGTGTGTAGTATCATCTTCAATGGGAAGTACATAAAAGGAAACAAGTAGCGATGGCAAACGAATGGTGTTGTTTATATTGGAAACGTGCTTGTTTTCATACACTTTTTTCCTAACAAAGAAAATATAGTAGCCGTTTGAAAACCATGGGGAAGTTGTAACAGCCTCAAACTATTTGTAATACTATGCCAAATTTATATTCTGTAAAATAACCCCATAGTTGTCCGGTATCATTCCCAAATAAATCCCAGTATATCCCCACTTTATTCCCACTTTACCTTAAGGTTATGCCGTGGTTATACCATTCTTATACCCTACTTATGCCTAATTTGTATGGTTTTTAACTGTAAATCTGAAGGGAATGGGGATACTACAAGAGAGAGTATCTAAAAAACGGTAAAAGACAGCTATTTAGTATTGTTTAAGCAAACATAATTTTGTTAAGAGTTAAGGGTAGATTTTGTATAGTAGGCAGTGGCAGTGTGCAGTAGTGAGTAGTGAATCGTAGGTGGTGAATATTTATAAAC
>JAGQZA010000115.1 GCA_020435805.1 Flavobacteriaceae bacterium | reverse complement strand
AAGAAGAAACTTGGAATGTTATTTCGCACGCTACAGGAATAGTATTATCCATTGTGGCTTTGGTGTTATTGCTTATTTATACCACAAATGGATTTTTAAATACTTTTAGTATTATAGTATATTCAATAACACTTTTGTTTCTTTATTCTGCTTCAACACTTTACCATGCGATTACGCATGAGAAATGGAAATTCTTTTTCAGAAAACTAGACCACATTGGAATCTATTTTTTAATTGCTGGAACATATACTCCTGTTGCATTAATTTCTTTAATTGATGGTAATGGGTGGACGATTTTTTGGACCGTTTGGGGGATTTCCATTGCCGGAACCTTCTTAAAAATATTTTTTACCGGAAAATTTGATAAGCTTTCCCTGTTGCTTTATTTGTGTATGGGTTGGCTAATCGTTTTTGACTTTAAAAATCTTTGGGAAGTTCAATCTGTTTTGGGGATTACATTGCTTGGTTTGGGAGGGCTGTTCTATACTTTAGGAACGATATTTTATGCTGTCGAAAAGATTCCATATAACCACGCTATATGGCACAGTTTTGTTTTGGCTGGGAGCATATTTCATTTCTTTTTTATTTTTATAGATGTAATTTAGAGTAAATACGCCAATAAAACCCCCAATAAAATAGTACTAAGCTTTAGAAGATTAAACTTATGGTCTTTACTGCTTTCAAAAAGAATGGTAGTGGATACATGAAGAAAAACACCAATGGCAATGGCATTTATTTCAGCTGAAAAAGGCTTTAAAAAGGTTGCTTCTTCTGATAGAAAACTCCCTGCCGGAGTCATTAAAGAAAATAAAATTAAAAACAAAAAGGTCGCTTTTTTTGAATATCCAGCGGTAATAAAATAGGTGGATAAAATCACCGCAATAGGAATTTTATGCACCACGACTCCTAAAAGCATATCATTATTCTCTGTAATGGGAAACCCTTCAATAATTGAATGTATAGATAATCCCAAAAATAATAACCATGGAAATCGGAGATTATTTGTATGAATATGAACGTGGCCATGCTCCGCTCCTTTGGTGATAAAATCTAAAATAATTTGGAGTAAAATTCCTATCATAATTAATAACCCAACATTGTTTTGTTGTTCAGAAAACACTTCGGGAAGTAGCTCAAATAGGGTAATGGAAAGTAAAAAAGCCCCACTAAAGGGAAGTAAATATTGTTCAATCCCCATTTTTTTATTCAAAACAAATAGGGAAATTAAATAGCCTACGCCAATTGCTACAAAAGGAAAAATATAAACCATGCTTAATAAATGGAAATACCCCACTAAAATAGGCTATTTTTGTAAAGACATTGATACGATTTCATGGAAAAAAAATTTCAAATGGTTGCCAAGACCTTGTTCGGTCTGGAAGATTTATTGGCTCATGAACTATATGAACTAGGTGCTTCTGGTATAGAAAAAGGAGTTAGGAGTGTTTCTTTTGAAGGGGATACAGGGTTTATGTATAAAGCCAATCTTTGCTGCCGTACGGCTATTAAAATTTTAAAGCCTATCGCTTACTTTAATGTTTTTTCGGAAGCTGATATATATAAAAAAGTTTATGAAATTCCTTGGGAAAATTTCATGAGTAGCGACGGTTCTCTTGCCATAAATGCTACGGTTTTTTCGGAAGTTTTTACCCATTCGCAATACATTGCATTAAAAACAAAGGACGCTATTGTGGATCGATTTCGTGATAGGGAAGGGGTACGTCCCGATGTGGATTTGGATCATCCCACGCTTCGAATTAATATTCATATAGATAGAAATATTTGCACGGTTTCCCTCGATAGTTCCGGCGAATCGTTACATAAACGGGGATATAAGGTGAGTTCGGCATTGGCGCCAATAAATGAAGTGCTGGCTGCGGGGATTTTGTTACTTTCGGGATGGAAAGGTCAGTGCGATTTTTTGGATCCTATGTGCGGAAGTGGCACTTTTTTAACCGAAGCTGCTATGATTGCTTGTAACATCCCGGCGAATTTGAATAGAGATGAATTTGGTTTTGAAACTTGGCCAGACTTTGATTCAGATTTATATGAAGTTATTGAAAATGCTGCCTTAAAGCGAATTAAAGATTTTCGATATAAGATATTTGGATTTGATATAGACGATATTTCACTTAAAAAAGCAAAAGAGAATGTAAAAAATGCGAACCTTCAGGATTTTATTGAAATTAAAAAGCAAAACTTCTTTGAGTCGCAAAAAGAAAATGAAGATTATCTCTTTCTGGTTTTTAACCCTCCCTACGACGAGCGGCTTTCAGTAAAAAATATTTCTGAGTTCTATGGAAATATCGGTAATACCTTGAAGCATGGGTATCCCGGTTCTCAAGCATGGATGATTACCAGCAATATGGAGGCTTTAAAACATGTGGGTTTACGGCCTTCACAAAAAATTAAACTCTTTAATGGAAAATTGGAGGCAAAATTGGTTAAGTATGAAATGTATGCTGGTAGTAAAAAGGCGAGTAAACAATAACTTATCTTTTTAAAATAGGAATTAAATAGGATAAGCTGTATGCATATCCTACACCAAATTTGCTAAAATCATAGGTTCTGTTAAATCCGGGAACAATGAGATTATCAAAATTTTCCGGTGTCTTTTCGCCCACCATTCGTTTTACTTGTACATTGATGCCAAGATATAAGTTTGAAAGAATTTCGGTTTTAACGCCCAGAATAAACTCTATCCAACTGGCATTCAGATTAGTAAAATTAATAGGCTCGGTTCGTATTTCGGCAGGGAAGGTAGTATTGGTTGTGTAAATGGGGTATTGGGTTAATTCTTCAGAAAAGGTTGCAAAACCATACCGTAGTCCGGCGGTAATGGCATTGTTCATCCCTATCCAATTGTTATAAGCATTATAATCTACTCCTAATTTGAAGTAACTACCTGAAATGGTTGCTTTAAGATTGTCCTCGTCCCAATCACGAGTTTCGGTGCCTACTTCTGCGGCGGCATAGAATTTTTTAGAAAAACGTAAATCTCCTACAATTTCAAAACCGGAATATCCTTTTTCAAAAGCAGTTCGGGCAAGTTTTGAAATATCTCCTCCAATTCGCAGTCCATATTTTTGTTTTGAAACCTGAATGGAATCTGGTATTGTTTCGACAGACTCTTGTGCTTTCAACGATAGTGAAGCACAAAAGACACTAATGGTAAATAGTAAGATGTACTTCATTGTCGTTAGTAATGATTGCTTGTTGCATTTCAGTATTTAAAATCCAATTACCATTTAAGGTTTCGTCTTCTACAGCTACAAAAAAATCGTTGAAATTCATTTTAAATCCGCAAGCTCTATTTATATAGATTTCTTGTCTTGAATAATTAAAAGAAACGGTATCAAAGTTATTTCCTGTGCTACTTGCGCTGTTTACTTCAAAAAGAAAAGAAGAAATGTCTGCTTCGGTATTTAAAGGAATGGAAACGATAGTATCATTAACAGCAGTAGCAGTTACTTGCGTGCTATCTGTGTTATTTACATAAATAAGTAAATCTTTTACCGCTTTTGTATTTTCCCTATCTGCATTATCTCGAAACTCAATTACTAAAAGTGGCGTAGTGGCAGTATCTTCAGGGCAAATATCATCTCTTGTACAGCCGGCAAAAGCTAATACAATTAAAAAAACGAAAATTGAAAGTCTTATCATTATAGCGTTCTTTTTTCCAAAAGTACAACATTTTCTACGTGATGTGTTTGCGGAAACATATCTACCGGTTGTACTTTAACCACTTTATAAAAGGCATCCATCAAACTTAAATCCCTTGCTTGGGTAGCACTGTTACAGCTTACATACACAATTCTTGATGGGGAAAGCTTGATAAGTTGTTCTACAACATCCTTGTGCATCCCGTCTCTTGGAGGATCGGTTATAACAACGTCGGGTTTTCCATGAGTAACAATAAATAGGTCGTTAAAGACTTTTTTCATGTCCCCAACGTGAAAACTAACGTTTTCAATATTATTTAATTTTGCATTTTCTTTGGCAGCTTCTATGGCTTCCGGAACAGCTTCTATCCCCACTACTTTTTTTGCTTTTTGTGAAACAAACTGAGCAATAGTTCCGGTGCCGGTATATAAATCGTACACCAATTCATTTCCTGTTAGGCCTGCAAAATCTCGAGTAATTTTATAAAGTTCGTAAGCCTGATTACTATTGGTTTGATAGAAAGATTTTGCATTAATCTTGAATCGTAAACCTTCCATTTCTTCAAAAATATAATCCCTTCCGTAATGGCAAATCACTTCCTGGTCGTAAAGGGTGTCATTGGGTTTTGAATTTATCACGTATAATAAGGAAGTTATTTCGGGAAATTCTTCTGAAATAGCTGATAATAAAGCTACTCTTTTTACTTTATCCTCATAATAAAACTGAATTAATACCATGACCTCGCCAATAGAACTGTTTCGAATCATAAGCGTTCGCAAAAAGCCTTCTTGATTTCTAGTATTAAAGAATTGGAGTTTTAGCTCTTCAGCTTTTCGTTTGATAAAATTTCTAACCGCATTACTTGGATCGGCCTGCAAATAACACGTGTTAACGTTTAATATTTTATCCCACATCCCCGGAATATGGAAACCTAGGGCATTTTTATTTTCTATAGTCTCATCACTTTCAATTTGTTGCTTTGTAAGCCACTTACTGTCACTAAACGAAAATTCCATTTTGTTGCGATAGAAATATGTTGACGCAGAACCGAGAATAGGAGTCAAGTTTGGTAATTCAATTTTTCCAAGACGTTTTAGGTTGTTTTCAACTTCATTTTGCTTATAATAGAGTTGATGTTGGTAGGATAAATTTTGCCATTTACAGCCTCCACAAATACCAAAATGCTCACAAACAGGAGTCGTTCTTTTTTCAGAATATTTTAAAAAGGATACTGCATTGCCTTCATAATAACCACTACGTTGTTTTGTAGTTTGAATGGTTACAATATCGCCGGGGACTGCATTGCTAATGAAAACGACTTTACCGTCTGGTGCTTTGGCAACGGCTTTCCCTTTTGCACCGGCATCGATTACTTCTATATTTTCAAAGACCTTCTTTGTGTTTTTTCGTCCCATAGGCACAAAAGTAAGGTCTTTCTGCAAAAAATATATACAAAATTTAGTAATTTGCGCCCAAGGATGATTTCTCTCCTCCGCTGAATTTTCGACTCTCGAAAAAATAAAGGTATAGCAGGAATTTTTTAGTACAAACTTTTTAAAAATTTATGTTATGGCAGTTTTAGAACAAACTTCGTCGCAAAAAGCAATTGATTTAGAAAACCAATATGGGGCGCATAATTATCACCCGTTGCCTGTTGTTTTATCAAAAGGAGAGGGTGTTTATGTCTGGGATGTTGAAGGTAAAAAGTATTACGACTTTCTTTCAGCGTATTCTGCAGTAAATCAAGGTCATTGCCACCCAAAAATTATTGATGCATTAACTCAGCAAGCTAAAAAATTAACCCTTACTTCCCGTGCTTTTTATAATGACATGCTGGGGACGTATGAAAAATTTGCTTCAGAATATTTTGGCTTCGATAAGTTATTGCCTATGAATACTGGAGCCGAAGCAGTTGAAACGGCATTGAAAATTTGTCGCCGATGGGCATACCAGGTAAAAGGAATTTCAGAAAATGATGCACAGATAATTGTATGTAAAAACAATTTTCACGGAAGAACGACCACAATTATTTCCTTTTCGAATGATCCTATAGCTCGTAAAAACTTTGGGCCATACACTCAAGGATTTATAAAAATTGAATACAACAATCTTCAAGCATTAGAAGATGCTTTAATAATGAATACTAATGTAGCTGGGTTTTTAGTGGAACCTATTCAAGGAGAAGCTGGTGTTTATGTTCCTTCGGAAGGCTATTTAAAAGCAGCTAAAGAATTATGTGAAAAGTACAATGTACTTTTTATTGCTGATGAAGTTCAAACAGGAATCGCTCGAACAGGAAAGTTGCTTGCAGTGGATTACGAAAACGTAACCCCCGATATTTTGATATTAGGAAAAGCTCTAAGCGGTGGGGTGTATCCGGTTTCTGCAGTATTAGCGAATGATACCATTATGAATGTTATTACTCCGGGCTCTCATGGCTCTACTTTTGGGGGAAATCCTATTGCTGCTGCAGTGGCTATTGCTGCATTAGAAGTTGTAAAAGACGAACAATTAGCTCAAAATGCAGATAAACTTGGGGCTATTTTCAGAAGGGAGCTAAGTAAATATATTGAGACAAGTTCTATTGCAACATTGGTGAGAGGAAAAGGGCTGTTAAATGCCATTGTAATTAATGATACGGAAGAAAGCGATACCGCCTGGAATATATGTTTAATGCTTCGTGATAATGGATTATTAGCAAAACCTACTCACGGGAATATTATTAGGTTTGCACCGCCACTGGTTATGAATGAAGAACAATTATTAGATTGTGTAGCTATCATAATAAAAACATTGAAGGAGTTTGAGAGGTAAGATTAGATTATATAAAAAAGCGACCCCGATTGGGTCGCTTTTTTTATTAAATAATAAATAATTACATTCCGTATTTTTCAAGCATTTCTTGTTGCATATTCATAATTCCGTCTGATCCAAGCGTTGCAAATAACCAAACAGTATATATTAAATAAATAACATTGAGTGCGATACCAATATAGGCAAGAATTTTTCCGGTTTTAACATTTTGAAAGCCACTATATTGTTCTGGATTTTCCATATAGGTTTGTGTTGCTTTCTTAGCCATTACAATTGCAATGATACCAAATATTAAACCTAGTACACCATAGCAACAGCAAGTTACAATTGAAATGATACCAAACACTAGGATGAGTGTAGAATTGGGTAATTTTTGTTGTTCCATAATTTTGTTGTTTAGTTAGTATTCTTTAAATGTAAGTAAAAATCTTTAAGTTTCAAGTGTTTCTATCTTTTTTATGAGTGAAAAATAGTATTCATCTTTATAAAATAACTCACTATAATAATAATGATATTAATGCCAATTAAAAAAAACTTGATAGGCTTTTCGTACTTAAATTTGAAAAAAAGAGTGCTAATTAAAAATGCAACCAAAAGTATAAGTGTATAAATCGCTGGGTACATTTTAAAGGCCAAAATAAATTCTCCTTTAAAAAGAAGGGCTGTAGCACGTTGCATGCCACAGCCCAAACAGTCAATTCCGAAAAGTTGTTTGTTAAGACAAGGGAGCATATACTCTTCCATGTCTTTTATATTGTATTATTTATTAACTACGTTAATTTTGTAAACAATAGTTTGATCATCGGTTGTCGTTAATCTCACTAAATACACAGCATCACTCAAATTACCAGTAGGGAAGGAGAGTTTTGAGCTATTCCCAACATTATTAGCTGAATACACTAACTTTCCGCCCATGTCAAAAATATTGAGAGCCTTTATCTCATAACTATCAGGGTTGCTAACTTCCAATTGTTTTACAGGGTTATTCTGAAAAAATTCAACATTTTTAAGTGGAGAGTTATTATTTTTTTGTGAAATAACGGGTACATCGTCATCATTGCTTGGTTTAAATTCTTTAAATGTTATAAAAAATCTATCCTCATAGGTCCCAGCAGGTAATAAAATACTAGCAGGGATAACTTCAGCATTATCAGACTCTTCTTTAATTTCTTGATATCTGTTATTCAAGAGATCATACAAATACACCTTAATATTAGGAAGCTTAACAATTTCAATAGCTCTTAAATCTATTTTGGTTTGTTGACTTAATTTGAATGCAACAGGAATATGCTTGTCAATCTCAAAAGGAACAGTTTCAATAACTAATTTTCTTTCATCAATTCCAAGATCTGTTTTGAAAGTAAAATAGGTTTCTGCAGTAGCATCCATCGGATGAAAACCATCTTGCCCTTGGTCATAACCGTCAGTTGAGTTTTCTGAAAATAATAAAACATTTTCCCGTGTGTGTCCATTATTGAAAACACTTACAAAACGAATTTGCGGCCATCTTTCATCCTC
>JAGQZA010000114.1 GCA_020435805.1 Flavobacteriaceae bacterium | reverse complement strand
TCCATACACGACGTTCTTCCGATCTCTGTGGTACTAACACCGAGCCCCACATTTCCAGTTCGAATGATGTCACTGTTTGTAGTAGTAGCTGCATTAGTAGTACTTTCATTATACCAAGCAGGAGATGTATCAGATGTAGCACTTGGGGTTACCCAACTTACATTACCACTACCATCGGTTTGCAAAATTTGTCCATTTGTGCCTCGGCTGGAAGGGAAAAGATAGGTATTGGAAGTGTTGGTTCCAATGGCAACAGCACCCAAAAAATAGCCAGCAAAGCTACCTGTTTTAGTAACTTCCGAAAAAAGTCCATAATGTGTGCCTCCGGCCGTAGGAAGAATATTGATGTAAGAACCGTATTTAGCCCCTACACCACTACCTGATAATACACTATTACTGCCATAGTGGATTCCATTTCCAGAACCTGCAATTTGATTTTGAATTCCTACTTTAAGTCCTGTATCATTGGCATCTAAAATATTGGTTGTTCCATAATCAATATTTCCATTTCCTGAAGTAAACCAATTATAGGTTCCGTAGCGAGTGGCTGTACCATTTGAAAATTGATTCCGAACACCATACTGTACACCACCACTATTGGCCGAAATAGTATTAAACATGGCAATGTGATTAGTACTATTGCTATTGGATAATGTTTGGGAAATTCCCATCTGCAAACCCGTTCCGGTTCCATTCATAAAATTTAAAATGGAAGTACTTGGGCCAGAACCCGAACTAATCATTTGATTCATTATACCTGTATGTGACCCTGTTCCAGTCCCAGCAATGTTATTGTACATACCATATCTTAACCCATTTCCCGTACCGTTAAGATAGCTGTAGAATCCATAATGATTACCAGTGCCCGAGTTATTAATTCGTTGGTAAGACCCATATTGACTTCCGTTCCCTATGCCTCCCATTAAGTTATAACTCCCATAATGGTCTCCTGTTCCTAATCCTGTAAGCGTATTATAACTTCCATAGTGAACTCCGGTACCCGTATTTCCAATAGTATTAACCGTTCCTCTTTGTTCGCTATTTCCAGCGTTATTTAAAATATTGATAAGTCCGGTAGAAGTATCATTACTAGTTCCCCGTATTAATGTATATATTCCGTAATTGGTTCCCGCCCCATCATTATACAAATCATTATAATACCCCACAGTGCTTCCGGTAGCTAAAGGATTGTTGTTATTTAAATAGGTATTAATACCAATCATGTTCCCCAGTTGTGGGGTGGTATTAGTAAACAATCCTATTATTTCTTTATCACTCCGTACGGTTAATCTTGAATCAATATTATCTGTCCCTCCAATGGTGATATCTTCCGAATTCCCATCGGTAGGGCTTAGATAACTTCCGTTATCTATCCATTCAGAAGCAAATGTGCCTGTAGCTATTGCTACCCATGATGTTGTTGTTTGATTCCAATAGTAAAACCCCTTAGATGGGGCTCCATTTCCGGTGGCAAAAACCAACATCCCGTCTTGTGCCACTGTAGGGTTTACAGCTGGAAACGCATCTATTTTTGGAATCAAGATGCCATCTTGGTTAGTAGGTGTATTTTGGCTACTGGATTGAATGTCCAGCAACGCATTGGGACTGGTAGTATTAATTCCTATTTGTGCCAGCAGATTCCCTCCCATAAATAACCACAATAAAAATGTTTTGAATGATTTCATAAGTGCCCTTTTAGATGTTTTTACAAACCTAATTGCTTGTTATTCAATGTACCTTCTTATTTTAGACAAATACCGGCACAAATTTGTCATCCCTGTTTTTAAGAAAAAATATGGCTATATTTGGTAAACTTGAATCATGAAATTTCTACTGGGTATTTATTTTCTTATTTCAGTAAGCGCTATTTCTCAAATACAGTTGCCGGACCATCTTCTTTCGAAGCCAAGTGATCTTAAAGCCGAATACTTAAATCAAAAAGCCAAAGAATCCAATAATGTAGATTCCATTATATTATATAATAAAGAAGCCTTAAATTTTGCCCAAAAATGTGATTGTGATTCCTTACTCATTACCACCCATCAGCTCCTTGCAAAATCCTTATATGATATTGGCAATTATGAAGAAGCACTAAAAGAAATAAGTATTGCAGAAAAATTGAATGAAACATGGAACAACCCGCTTATTGCTTTTAAATATACCTCACTAAAAGCCGGCATATTAGTTTTTACCGGTAAGCAGCGGGAAGCCTTAAAAATTAGTGAAGATGCTTTGCTGTTTTCCAAACAAGTAAATGATACTTCCCTTATTGCTGAAGCTTATCAAAATATAGGCTATATGTATGATGCAAATGGAATGCAACCGGAGGCCAAAAAATACTTTGAAACCTCTTTAACTTTCTATAATGCCATAAACACCGCTGAAAAAGAAAAATTTTCACTCTATTGCTACCTCCGTAATACCGTAGCCAACTATGAAGAATTTCTAAACTACGATACGCTGGCCCGAAATGCCCTTGACAAAAGCGATGTTGGTAATATGGCCTATTTGGACATTACAGGCTCCACCTTGTTAATTGATAAAGATTTTGACCCTGTAAGGGCAAAGGAATTGGCTTTAAGAGGCTTAAAAGTTTGCGACAGCATTAATTATATTCCACTTAAAGTAATTGCCTTGTATAATATTGGATATCTGGAAAACAAATCCGGAAATTATAATGAAGCTATTCGCTACCTCAATCAATCGATGCAACTTGTTGAAAAAAGTAATCATCAAAGTTATTTTTTACTTTTAAATAGCCTTTCTGAATCCTATGAAAAAAAAGGCGATTTAGCAACTGCTTTAGCCTATAGAGATTCCATCATCACTATTAAAGACAGTATTTTTAAGACCAGTTCTACCAAAGACTTTGCCGATTTTGATGCACGGTTTAAAGTAGCAGAGAAAGATAAAGAAATTGCGCAACAGCAATTGGAGATTGCCCGTCAAAAAAATACACGCAACGTCTGGATTTTTGGCAGTCTTGCCCTTATCCTAGTTGGAATAGGCATATTTCAATGGCGAAATAATCGTCAAAAAAGGAAAAAAATATTGATTGAAGCCGAATTAGCAAAAGAGCAGGAAATCAATGAAATACGTTCCAAATTTTTAGGCAATATTGCCCACGAAATACGAACGCCCCTTACCCTTATTTCCGGAAATTTAAACCTTGCCTTAGACCATCTCAAAGACCCTCAAAAATTAAAAGAGCACATTACCACGGCACTTCAAAATAGCAGTAAAGTAACCGAAGATGCCAATGAAATACTGGCGCTTTTAAAATATGAAAAAGACAAAACTAAAATTCGGCTTACCCCCGTGTTGCTAAACGAGCTATTAAACAGAATTGTTTATTCCTTCAGCTCTTTGGCTCAAATGAAGGAAATAGACTTGTCTTTTTTAAATACCATTCCCGAAAGCTTTAAAACGGAAATTGATATTGAAAAGTTAGAAAAGATTATCAATAATTTATTGAGCAATGCCATTAAGTTTTCACCCTCGCAATCCAAAATTTCCGTAGCCGCCACCCTTATAAATTCTCAATTGGAAGTAAAGGTTGCCGACCAAGGGGAAGGAATTCACTATGATGAAAAGGAAAAGATTTTTGAACGGTTTTATCAATCCAAAAACAATAGTGCTGTTGGCGGTATTGGCATTGGGTTATCCTTATCTCGCGAATTCGCCAAGATTTTAGGGGGTCATTTAGGTGTTACTAGCAAACTTGGTAAAGGAAGTGCGTTTACACTGCAACTTCCTGTTACTGACTATCAAGGTGAAGTGCATGCCATGGGCGAAAAACCCAAGGTAAAAGAAAAGCCGGTAGATACTCACGATGAAAGGGTTGTAAAAATGAAAAGAAAGGCCAAAATTCTTATTACGGAAGATAACCCGCAAATGGCTAAATTTTTGAAAGACATTCTCGCTTCAGAATACGATTGTACGTTAGCTTTTGATGGTAAAGAGGCATTGGAATTACTTCAAAGAGAGTGCTTCGATTTGATTACTTCCGATATTATGATGCCAAAAATGGATGGATTTGAATTAAAAAAAGCGGTCAATGAAATTCCAGACTACCAGTATATCCCTTTTATTCTTATTTCGGCTAAAACACTGGAAGAAGATAAACTAAGAGGCTTTGCATTAGGGATAGACGATTATATCATCAAGCCCTTTAACAAAGAAGAGCTTAAAGCGAGAGTAAAAAACCTGTTGCATAATTACTACACGAGAAACCAATGGTATATTGAAAACAAAAATCTCCTATCCGACACTACTTCAGCCGATAAGAAATTACTTAAGCAAGTAGAAAATACCATTATAGAGAACCTTCAAAATGAAGATTTTACCATAAAACAACTATCCGAAAGTGCCTATTATAGTCAGCGCCAACTAACACGAATCATAAAGCAATATACCGGAATGACCCCGGTACAAATGCTACTGGAAATACGATTACAAAAAGCCTATCAGCTATTACAGCATAAAACCTTTTTCACCCTATCGGAAGTACGGTATGATGTGGGCATTTCTTCTTCTTCCTATTTTAATAAAAAATTTAAAGAGCGCTTTGGGATAAATCCTTCGGAGTTGTTGGGGTGATTTTTATTATTTTATAAATAAGGGCTAATATTCCGTAACACTCGACCAATTTTCTCCGGTTTTAATTCGGTACAATTGCATTTCTGAAATCCCAAACTGTTTGGCTATCATTTTTAAACGTGTTCTTCGATTGGGGTCGTTAATTTTTCTTTTAATAAGCATTACTTTAGCTTCGGTAAGCTTTGAATAGGTCCTTTTCCTAGGTTTGTTCTTATATTCCGGATTACTGAACTGATGTATCTCTTTTTCTCTTTTAGAAGCCCATTTTAGGTTTTCTACCCTATTATCGATTTTATCATAATTAAGGTGAATTACATACTCACCCTCTCCCTGCTCCAAAAAATGCTGCGCCACCAACTTATGTACATACCTGCTCGTGGACTTTCCATTTTTCTTTTGTTTCAGCGGAAGATTCCTGTAGCCGTTTATAAGCGACTCTTTTACAAGAAATTCTTTCGAGCCTTTACAATTAATAATCCTTCCGTAGTTTGAAATCTTGAAGTGCTCCTTGTCGTCAATGCCATCGTCGAAAACGATTTTTTTCCATTGCTCTTTCCTTAAATTTTGTATCATTTATAAAATTTAAAAAAATCGCTCCCCCTAATGATTGGTATCTTTTAGCCAAAGATACATTCAAAATAGTATTTAATGCAATTTTTATGCGCCAAAATGTCCTCTTATAAATATAATTATGCGCCATTTTGTCGCAAAACACCATAGGCATATCTTTTGACATACACATGAAAAATAGAAAACTATGAATTTTAATAATTTCACTATAAAAAGTCAAGAAGCGATACAGCAAGCTCAACAACTTGCACAAAGCTTTGGACACCAACAAATTGAAAATGAACATCTACTTAAAGCCTTATTTGAGGTAGATGAAAATGTACTGCCGTTTATCCTCAAAAAACTGAATGTAAATGTAAGTGTCCTTCAACAAATAATAGACAAACAATTAGAGTCGTTCCCAAAAGTATCGGGAGGAGATATTATCTTTTCTCGAGAGGCCGGAAAAACGGTTAATGAAGCAAGTATCATTGCCAAAAAAATGAATGACGAGTTTGTAAGTGTGGAACATTTGCTGTTGGCCATTTTCAATTCCAAAAGCAGTATAGCGCAGAGTCTTAAAGACCAAGGTGTTACCGAAAAAGCACTTAAAACTGCTATTGAGGAATTACGCAAAGGAGACAGGGTAACTTCACAAAGCGCAGAAGAAACCTATAATTCCTTAAACAAATATGCTCGAAATTTAAATCAGTTAGCCAGAGACGGAAAACTAGATCCTGTTATTGGTCGCGATGAGGAAATACGAAGAATCCTTCAAATTTTATCACGCCGCACTAAAAACAACCCTATGTTGGTAGGTGAACCCGGAACAGGTAAAACGGCCATTGCTGAAGGCTTAGCACATCGAATTGTAGATGGTGACGTTCCCGAAAACTTAAAAACCAAAGAGATTTATTCGCTGGATATGGGAGCCCTCATTGCAGGGGCTAAATACAAAGGAGAATTTGAAGAACGCCTAAAAGCCGTCATCAAAGAGGTCACTTCCAGCGATGGGAATATTGTGCTGTTTATTGATGAAATCCACACTTTGGTAGGCGCCGGTGGTGGCCAAGGAGCCATGGATGCGGCAAATATTTTAAAACCCGCATTGGCAAGAGGAGAGCTCCGTGCTATTGGCGCAACAACTTTAGACGAATACCAAAAATATTTTGAAAAAGACAAAGCTTTAGAGCGTCGTTTCCAAAAGGTAATGGTGGATGAACCCGATACCGAAAGTGCCATTTCTATCCTCCGCGGAATTAAAGAAAAGTACGAAACGCACCACAAAGTACGCATTAAAGACGAAGCCATTATTGCAGCGGTAGAGCTTTCGCAGCGCTACATTACCAATCGCTTTTTACCCGATAAGGCTATTGATTTAATGGATGAGGCCGCCTCTAAACTGCGAATGGAGATTAATTCAAAACCCGAAGAGTTAGATGTATTGGATCGAAAAATCATGCAGTTGGAAATTGAAATTGAAGCAATTAAGCGTGAAAAAGACGAAGCAAAGTTGAAAAACCTTCAGTCGGAACTTGCCAATTTAAAAGAAGAACGCAACGAGTTAAATGCAAAATGGAAGAGCGAAAAAGAAGTGGTCGAGAATATTCAGAATTTTAAAAAAGAAATTGAAGAATATAAATTGGAAGCCGAACGTGCCGAACGTGATGGCGATTTTGGAAAAGTGGCAGAGATACGCTACGGAAAAATTAAAGAATTGCAATCAACCCTTTCAAAGTTAGAAACCGAATTAGCTTCTACCCAAGGGGAAAGCTCTATGATTAAAGAAGAAGTTACCTATGAAGATATTGCAGAAGTAGTAGCCAAATGGACCGGAATTCCGGTAACCAAAATGGTACAAAGCGAACGTGAAAAACTCTTGAAATTGGAGGATGAACTGCACAAACGTGTGGTGGGGCAAGAAGAGGCAATTGTAGCCGTGAGCGATGCTATTCGAAGAAGCAGGGCTGGGTTACAAGATGCTAAAAAACCTATAGGTTCCTTCTTATTTTTAGGCACAACAGGTGTGGGTAAAACCGAATTGGCAAAGGCACTGGCAGAATATCTTTTTGATGATGAAAATGCCATGACCCGTATCGATATGAGCGAATACCAGGAGCGTCATAGCGTAAGCAGATTGGTAGGAGCCCCTCCCGGCTATGTAGGTTATGACGAAGGTGGACAATTAACAGAAGCTGTGAGAAGGAAGCCCTATTCGGTTGTACTTTTAGACGAAATTGAAAAAGCGCATCCGGACACCTTCAATATCTTATTACAAGTATTAGACGAGGGTCGATTAACCGATAATAAAGGGCGTGTAGCCGATTTCAAAAACACCATTATTATTATGACCAGTAATATGGGTAGCCATATTATACAGGAGAAATTTGAAAATGTGAGAGACATCGATACCGCCATGGAAGCTGCCAAGGTAGAAGTACTTGGCTTGTTAAAACAATCGGTACGGCCAGAGTTCTTAAATCGTATTGATGACATCATTATGTTTACCCCTTTAACACAAAAGGATATAAAACAAATTGTTGGGCTTCAGCTAAAAGGAGTAACCAAAATGTTGGCAAAACAGCACATCACCTTGGATGCAACAGAAGAAGCCATCGAGCACCTTTCAAAACACGGATTTGATCCTCAATATGGGGCACGACCTGTTAAAAGAGTGATTCAGAAAGAAGTATTAAATGCCCTTTCAAAAGAAATCCTTTCAGGTAAAATAAGTGTCGATAGCATCATATTACTGGATAGTTTCAATGATGAATTGGTTTTCAGAAATCAAGAAGATTTAGTAAAACAATAGTTTAGAAAGGTTCGGTTTCCTTTATAAAAAACCGTTTGATAATTTGGTTAGTTAGTAAG
>JAGQZA010000113.1 GCA_020435805.1 Flavobacteriaceae bacterium | reverse complement strand
ATATTTGTTTGTGCTTTCATTGAATGTATATATAATGTAAAAAACTAAATACGCAAGAGAGATTCCAACAAATATTAGAAATACATGCTTCTTTAGATGATTGAGAGACTTTAAAAATCTATCAATCCTTGTTTCACTTTGGTTAGTCAATTGAAGAGTGATTAGTTTTATAAATCTATATATTTTTTATTAATAATACAACATTAAAATTTCATTGCTTAAAAAACAATTTTACCATCCCTCCTCTGTTGCTTTTTCATTAACTTTTAAAAGTCCTTTTTTAAACGCTGCATTTAATTCATTAAATAGACTGGCAATATTGTTGGGAGTTTCCACATATTCCTTTTTTAAGTCCCCACCGCGAGTGTAAAAAGCATCGGGCGCTTTATCCAATGCTACAGGAAACCATCCTTTTTTTCCGGTATCGTTAATGGGGCCGTATTGTTCCAGGCTTATCACTTCAAATTTGTATTTGCCTTCTTTAAAGGCTACTTCAACTTGGTAGCGTAATGCGTTGCAAGACTTTTTGCCCATAACGGTAAAGCACATAGCATTTTCTTTTTCACCCTGAAAAACAATCTTTTCATTAGCTTCTTCAGAAACCACCGTTCTAGTATCTGTTTTAGCCCAAGAGAGTGCTTTTTTATACAATGCTGTTTGGGTCATGGCTTCCATGGGCACTACCAAATATTCGGGATGTAGCCCCTTAGTGTCATAGGTATATGTTTCGGTTTGTGCAAAAAGAGTATTTGTTATAAGTAATAAGGTACAGAGTATTTTTGGAGCATTCATAATTTAGTAAGTTTTAACAGGGTTAAGATATAAATTTTCTTTATTTTCATTTAAAATTTATAAGAAATATGTCTCAATTTTGGCTATACTTTCAATTAGGGCTTGAGCATGTGCTGGATTGGCAGGCGTACGATCATGTACTTTTTATAATTGCCCTTTGTACCGCATATACGTTATCTTCTTGGAGGCGGTTATTAGTATTGGTCTCTTTGTTTACCTTAGGGCATACAGTATCATTATTTTTAACACATTATGAAGTAGTGACTGTTTCTCCCGCTTGGGTTGAATTTTTAATCCCTATAACCATCATTGCAACAGCGTTTTATAACCTTTTTAATGTGAACAGCCCTGTTAAAGAAAGAAAGATGATGGTACTTTTTGGGGTCACTCTGTTTTTTGGATTGATCCATGGTTTTGGATTCGGGAGGTATTTTAACCAAATTAATGACGACAAGGAAGTATTGCCTTTAATAGAGTTTGCACTGGGAATAGAACTTTCGCAGGTAATTATTGTTTTGGCAGTGATGGTTTTGGGCTATTTCTTGCAAACGTATTTTAGGGTAAAACAACGCGATTGGAGTATGGTTACCTCATCTATTATTATAGGGATGGCTATCCCAATGCTCATGGATAATTGGCCTTTTTAAGCTACCTTTATTTTTTCGGAAACATTTAACATCCACTTTTTTGTAGCGATGGAAGTTCCTTTTAAATTCGCTCATTAGTAGTATGAAAAAAGAAAAACAATTAAAATACGATATTGCTTATCTCCGCATGGCGAAAGAATGGGCCAAACTTTCGTATTGTAAAAGAAGACAGGTTGGGGCGCTTATAGTGAAAGATAAAATGATTATTAGCGATGGCTATAACGGTACACCCACCGGATTCGAAAATATTTGCGAAGATGACGATGGCTATACCAAGTGGTATGTGCTCCATGCCGAAGCCAATGCCATCTCTAAGGTAGCATCCTCTACCCAATCGTGTAAAGGAGGCACGCTGTATATTACCATGTCTCCTTGCCAGCAATGTAGTAAGTTAATCCATCAAACAGGCATTTCAAGATTGGTTTATCATGAAGCTTACAAAGATGATTCTGGCGTAAAATTTTTACAAAAAGCAGGCGTTGAAATAACACATATTTCGCAACTGGATTGAGCATGGGAGATTCAAAAAAATACATTCCTTTATACATAGGCATTGCCATTGCAGTGGGCGTATTTATTGGTTCTAAACTCAATTTTCAGGATAATAACGAAAAGATTTTTGCCACTAATTCTAAGAAAGACAAACTCAACCGACTGATAGATTACATTGATTACGAATATGTGGACCAAGTGAATACAGATAGCATTGTAGATGTTACGGTAAATGGAATTCTCGAAAATCTTGACCCACACTCGGTGTACATTCCGGTCTCGCAATACGAAGACAATGCCGACGACATGCGAGGTAATTTTGTGGGGATAGGCGTTAGCTTTTATGTCTATAAAGATTCTATTGCTGTTATTCGTGCTATAGAAGGGGGTAGTGCCGAAAAAGTAGGCATTAAAGGAGGCGATCGCATTCTTTTTGCCAATGGCAAAAAACTGTTTGGGGACACAATCAATAGAGACAGTATTTCAAAATTTCTGAAAGGTGAAATAGGCTCTAAAGTAGATTTAAAAGTCTTCCGAAAAGGAGAAGATAAATTACTCGACTTCAAAATAAAACGAAAGAGAATTCCTATTATTAGCGTGGATGCTTCGTATATGCTGAATTCTCAAGTGGGCTATATTAAAATCAACCGCTTTTCTGAAAGTACCTATACCGAGTTTAAAGAAGCCTTGGATGATTTGCAAAACGAAGGGATGAAGACCTTGGTGCTGGATTTACGAGATAATCCGGGGGGGTATATTTCTTCCGCAGAACGTGTTTTGGACGAATTTCTGGAAGACGATAAACTACTGTTGATTACCAAAAATAAAGCCGGAGACGAAGAGAAAAGTTACGCCACCCGTAAAGGCGATTTCGAAAAAGGAAAACTCTACGTGCTTATTAACGAAAATTCGGCATCGGCCAGCGAGATTGTAGCCGGAGCCCTACAGGATAATGATAAAGGAACCATTATTGGTCGTCGTTCTTTCGGAAAGGGTTTAGTGCAGCGCGAAATGGCTTTAGGAGATGGCAGTGCCGTGCGTTTAACCATAGCTCGCTATTATACGCCCACAGGAAGATCCATTCAGCGGCCGTATGGCGAAGGCAATAGTAGCTATTACAGCGATTACGAAAAACGCTATCGCGATGGGGAATTGCTTCACGCAGATAGTATTAAAGTAGCAGACTCCTTACGGTATGTTACCCCAAAAGGGAAAATAGTCTATGGCGGCGGCGGAATTATACCCGATGTTTTTATTCCGAAAGATACCAGCATTGAAAATGAAACGCTGGATTATGTAAGCCGAAATGGATTTATGAGCTATTTTATTTTTGAATATCTGGATCAACACAGAGCTCAGTTTGAAGATATGTCGTATGCTAATTTTAAAGAAAACTATCAAGTTTCTGAAGCCTTGGCCCAAGAATTTATAAGCTATTCCAGATTGCAGGAAGCACAAATAGATTTAACAAATTATAATGGGGCTTTAAAAATGGCACTCAAAGCCAATCTGGCGCAACAACTCTACGGCCCAAATGCGTATGAATTTATTTTAAACGGGAACGATGTGATGCTTCAGAAAGTATTGGAACTGGAGCAAAAAGCCGGAAGTAACTAAGGGCTATACTTTTCTTTTTTCCTTTATTTTATGCGAAATATTCAAAATAACCATCAGCAAAATAACACAGGCAGCGGCTAAAATTCCTATCACGGCTACTTGGCTTTCTCCTTCAAACAGGTTCTCAAAATTAAGTTTTGTAGCATTATAGATAACGAGTAAAAAAGCAATGATAATAAGTGTAAATCGAAAGATTTTCATATTTCTTTAATTAAATAGTTCCTGAATATTTGAGGTAAACAATTTTACTGCTATGGCCAACAAAATAACCCCAAATATTTTCTGAATAACGGCAATCCCATTTTTCCCTAAAACCCGTTGCAATTTCCCCGAAGTCTTTAAAACGGCATAAATAATAACCACGTTTACCAAGACGGCAACAATTACATTTTCCAGTGCAAATTCTGCCCTAAGTGATAGTAGCGTGGTTAAACTGCCGGGGCCAGCCAGCATGGGAAAGGCCAATGGAAAAACCGAAGCCATATCGGGACTGCTTCCATCGTCTTTAAAAAGGGTAATTCCTAAAATCATTTCTAAGGCTATAAAGAAAAGGATAAAAGCGCCGGCTACGGCAAACTCATTTACATTAATACCAATAAGCTTTAAAATACTTTCGCCCAAAAAAAGAAAAAGAATCATTACCACAGTAGCAATAATGGAAGCTTTTTCACTATGAATATGTCCTGCTCGCTCCCGAAGGGAAATAACAATAGGAATGTTGCCTATAATATCAATCACGGCAAACAGAATCATACTGGCGGTAGCAATTTCTTTAAAGTTGAAGTTCATGACTTAATGCTATAAGGTACAAAATTAGCAGTTTTATAGCGAACAATGGGTACTAAATGTAATGTTCTATCATCTTGTACAAAATCCTATATTTGCGGTATGTTTCAACTGGGAAAAACCATCGTTTCCGAAGACCTCATCGAAAAGGAATTTGTCTGCAATCTTACCGCCTGCAAAGGGGTTTGCTGTATTGAGGGCGAAGCGGGAGCTCCCGTTACGGAAGAAGAAATAGAAATTTTAAAAACAATCTATCCAACCATAAAACCTTTTCTTCGTCCCGAAGGGATAGCTGCTATAGATCAACAAGGAACCCATGTCGCTAATGAATGGGGCGAACTTGAAACACCCCTAGTGGAAGGAAACGAATGTGCCTATGTTACGTTTACCGACAAAGGAATTGCCAGTTGTGGCATTGAAGATGCTTATAATGCCGGGGTCATTGATTTTAGAAAACCCGTTTCCTGTCATTTATACCCCGTTCGTATTCAGCAGTATAGTGAATTTGCCGCAGTTAATTATCATAAATGGTCTATTTGCAATGAGGCTTGTACCTTGGGTAGGAACTTAAAAGTTCCTGTTTATAAATTTGTAAAAGAAGCGTTGATTCGTAAATTCGGAAAAGATTGGTATGAGGAACTTGAAAAAGTTGCTTCCAATCTATAGGTTTTATTTCTTTCATTTTTAGTATTTTAGTCCTCTAACTAAAACCATTTTTAATGATGAAAAAATCAATCATGCTACTCTTTATGCTTTCACTGTTAGTAAGTTGTAAAGACAATCCTGTTTCAAAAAAGATTAAAGAAGCCAAACAAAGTGTTAGTAACACCAATAATGCTATGGAGGAAATAAAAGATATGCAAGAGGATATTGAAGCATTAAAAAAGGTAACGCCCCTTACCAATGATGAATTAAAGGCTTGGCTGCCGGATGAAATTAACGGAATGAAACGAACAAAATTTACCGCAGGACAAGCAAGTTTTATGAAAATAGCCTCTATTGAAGCTACCTATGAAAGTGAAGACAAGTCTAAAAAGTTTAAAATTCAAGTGCTTGACGGTGCCGGGGAGATGGGCGCAGCGGCCACTGCAGGAGTACGAATGCTTTTATCTCAGGATTTTGAAGAAGAAACCGAAAGTCTAGTAAAAAAGACGGCCAAGAGAAACGGGATTAAAGTGATTGAAGAATATAACAAAAACAGTAATAATAGTTCTGTTCAATTTTTACAAGACGATAGGTTTTTTATAAACGCCAATGGCACCCATATGGATTTGGAAGAAACGTGGGACGCTATCGAGGAATTGAAGGTTGAAAATTTAGAATAATTTTTCTCCTTTTTTTTGAAATAATTAAAAACCAGAGCAAGTCTCTGGTTTTCTTTTTTGAACCTTAAAATGTTAAAATTTACCTCTTGTGTTTGTTAAAAAAAGAGGCTGCCAAAATGGTCTAAAATTGGTTCTAAGGGACTGTAAAACGGGACGCTATTAAGGTTATTAACTACTCATTTCGGAATTGTTTATAAAGACAATTAATTCAATTTAAGTAATTAATAATCAATTGGTTAATATATTTTTTTAACAAAACGATAATAACAATGCCTACGACTGCGTGTTGAAAACTTTGTTAAAAACCCAAAGCAATTTTTTCCCATTCCCGTTTTAATTTTTTTCATATTTGTTAGTCCCTAGTAACAAGAAAATTTTTAAAAAAAGAAAAGGACAATATGAGCGCAGTAGAACCCATTTTAGCAGAAAACAAAGACCGATTTGTAATTTTCCCAATCCAGCATCACGATATTTGGGAATGGTACAAAAAAAGTGAAGCCAGTTTTTGGACTGCTGAGGAAATTGATTTACATCAAGATTTAACCGATTGGACCACAAAGCTAAATGACGACGAGCGCTATTTTATAAAACACATTCTTGCCTTTTTTGCCGCCAGCGATGGAATTGTGAACGAAAATCTTGCCGAAAACTTCGTGAATGAAGTACAATACAGTGAGGCAAAGTTTTTTTATGGATTCCAAATCATGATGGAGAACATCCATAGTGAAACCTACTCCCTTCTTATCGATACCTACGTAAAAGACGATAAGGAAAAAGACATCCTTTTTAAAGCTATTGAAAACTTTCCGGCCATTAAAAGGAAAGCCGATTGGGCGTTGAAATGGATCGAAAGTCCCAGTTTTGCAGAACGGCTTATCGCCTTTGCTGCCGTAGAAGGAATTTTCTTTTCAGGAGCCTTTTGTTCTATTTTTTGGTTGAAAAAACGAGGCTTAATGCCCGGCCTTACTTTTTCCAACGAGCTTATCTCCCGTGATGAAGGGGTGCATTGCGATTTCGCCGTACACCTACACAACCATCACCTGGTGAATAAAGTTCCCAAAGAGCGAATTCGCGAAATTATTGTGGATGCCCTCAATATTGAAAGAGAGTTTATTACCGAGTCGTTACCTGTAAGCTTAATTGGTATGAATGCCAAGCTTATGACACAATACCTCGAATTTGTAACCGATAGATTATTAGTTGAGTTACAATGCGAAAAAGAATACAACGCCAGCAATCCGTTCGACTTTATGGATATGATCTCGCTACAAGGAAAAACCAATTTCTTCGAAAAACGAGTTTCAGAATACCAAAAAGCTGGTGTAACCAATATGGATAAAGAGTCGAATAAAATTAGTTTCGACGCAGACTTTTAGAAAATTTCCGCTTCTCCCCCCAAAGGGCGGATTTTTTTTAAATCATTGAAAATGTGCAGTAAAACATTGTGCAAGAAAGAATTTTTTCAAAAAAACTAAAACCTCAAGCAAAATGAATGTAGTAAAAAGAGATGGCCGCAAAGAACCCGTAATGTTCGACAAAATTACCGCCCGGGTACGTAAACTTTGTTACGGATTGAATGAATTGGTAGATCCGGTTAAAGTAGCCATGCGCGTTATAGAAGGATTGTACGATGGTGTAACCACCAGCGAACTAGACAATCTTGCCGCTGAAATTGCTGCAACCATGACGGTTTCCCATCCGGATTATGCAAAATTGGCAGCCCGAATCTCGGTATCTAACCTTCATAAAAATACCAAGAAAACCTTTTCGGAGGTGATGACCGATTTGTATGAATACGTAAACCCCAGAACGGGGAAAAAGGCACCACTTTTAAGCGACGAGGTGTTTGACGTTATTAAAAAGAATGCAGAGGAGCTTGACTCTGCCATTATTTATAACCGTGATTTTAATTACGATTATTTTGGATTTAAAACCTTAGAGCGTTCGTATTTGCTGAAAATTAACGGGCAAATAGCCGAACGCCCTCAGCATATGTTAATGCGTGTTTCTGTAGGCATCCACCTTAATGATATGGCTGCCGTAAAGGAAACCTACGAGTTGATGTCGAAAAAATTCTTCACCCACGCAACACCTACCTTATTTAACAGTGGTACACCCAAACCTCAAATGTCTTCTTGTTTCTTATTGAGCATGAAGGAAGATAGTATAGACGGCATTTACGATACCTTAAAACAAACGGCTAAAATCTCTCAATCTGCCGGAGGAATTGGTGTGTCCATTCATAATGTGCGAGCTACAGGTTCCTATATTGGTGGAACTAATGGTACGTCTAACGGGATTGTGCCCATGCTTCGGGTGTTTAATGATACCGCGCGCTATGTGGACCAAGGAGGAGGAAAAAGAAAAGGAAGT
>JAGQZA010000112.1 GCA_020435805.1 Flavobacteriaceae bacterium | reverse complement strand
TAGTGCCTCGGCCCGCAAGGCGGGCAAGCAGGAAGTCACTCGAAGGCCTTGGTTTGCGGCAGTCGATCTAGTGGCTTCGTAAAAGTAAACCTAGTTTGTGTAGTGCTTTGATACACTTACGAAATCTAACTGAAGCTAAGTCTTGCGCAGGTTGTTTCCTACCAGCAATAGATCGAAAATTCTAATGGAAAATACACATGTAGAAAGCCATGCAACGGCACGTTTGGACGGGAGTTCGAATCTCCCCGGCTCCACAATTAAGCAGAAATCCAAAAAATGGATTTATAAACTAAGAAATTCCTTGAAGCTCGCTTTAAAGGAATTTTGTGTTTAGAGACATGGGGTTGCAAAGCAAACCAAGGATTTCTATTTACAGGATGGGAGTTGCTGGAGAACACCGGAGGTAATCTTACCAGCTTCACTACAAATAAAAAAACCCGAGAAAATCTCGGGTTTTTATTAATTTACAGCTTCAAATCCTTTTTGCTCCCAATGATCTAGCCCCCCTTGTAAATCATACACTTTTTTGAAACCCATTTCTTTCAATATAGCAGCCGCTTGAGCACTCCTCCCTCCCATTTTACAATATACATATACGGGTTCATTTTTATTTAGCCGAGCCACTTTCTCTTTAAAATCATTGCTGGTAACACAAATGTTCTGCGCATTTTTTAAATGCTTTACCGAATATTCCCCAAGGGTACGAACATCTAACAACTGAATGTTTTCTTCATTTTTTACTGCATTGGCAACCTGTTCTGGAGTTACCATGATAATTTTACCTTCCTGCTTTTCTTGGCAAGAACATAAAAAAACGACAAAAGTTAAATAAAAGAAGAATTTGTTCATAGTAATCAATTAAACGGTTTCACCGTCCCATTCCATCATTCCCCCCATAAGGTTATAGGTGTTTTGAAAGCCTAAAGAGTTCATAATCATACACGCTTGGCCACTCCTTCCACCAGATCTACAATACACATAATAATTTTTGGAAGTATCCAATTGTTTAATTTTTTCCATAAAACCGACAGTATCTTGAATATTAATTTGCAGGGCATTGGGTATCATGCCTTCAGCAACTTCCATATCGGTTCGTACATCCAAGATAACGGCATTGTCATCTTGTTGCAACTGTGCTCTCCATTGAGATTGTGTTAGGTTTTGCATTTTTAATAGTTATTAGTGGAAACAAAATAAATGAAAAAACCCCAAAACACAATTTGGTTTCGGGGTTTTCTCGAAAAATTAAGCTACAAACTTAAACTTTTACACCACAGCCTATTGCTTTGGTTTCTTTGAGAGTTACTTCTTTCCCTTGTAGTAATTCATTTATGGCATTGGCAAGAAAACGTTGCTTAACAGCTGCTCCATCCCTAACATTGTCATCTATGGCCCCTATATACTTAACTACATTTTTCCCATTTTCCTTCTGAAGTAAATACACGTGAGGTGTTTTCTTTGCTCCAAAGGTTGCATATACACTGTGGGAATCATCATATAAATAAGGAAAAGTGAATCTTTTTTCTTTTACTTTTTCCTTCATTTTTTCAAAAGTATCTGCAGGTTGTACATTTGGGTTGTTAGGATTAATCGCTATTACAGGATATCCTTTGGTTTTAAATTCTTTGTCCAATGCTATAATACGGTCTTCACTGGCTACTGCATAGGGGCAGGTATTACATGTAAAAATGACGATGAACCCTTTGGCGTCTTTGAATTGTGATAGCGAAACCATTTTTCCATCCACATTTTTTAAACTGAAATCTGCTGCTTCATCTCCAATTTTGTATCCAGCCGGATTTTCATTAAAACTGCTGAAGGTTAAAAAACCAATCATTAAAGCTGCTACTAGAAAAGCTATTTTTTTCATCATTATAAAATTTTATTAAGTTCAATTTCAAGTTCTTCATAGGTGAAGGATTTTTCAAAAAATACTTTTTTCCCATCCTTTACTAATACCGTAGCAGGTATTGCTCCGCTCCAATCTTCACTTACTTTAGGTATCCAACTATTTGCATCCGGATCATCCAAAAGTATAACGTCACTTTTTAATTGATGCTTTTCAATAAAAGGAATAACCCCGCTTTGCAATTTATCCGGAAAATCAAGACTTACTAATATCACTTCTACTCCTTTGTTTTTGTAGTTTTCATGGAGTTTTTCAAAAGCCGGCAGCTCTTTTACACAGGGTTTGCACCAAGTAGCCCAAAAATTTATAACATAAATCCCATGGGGCTTTTCGAGATACGACTCTTCAAACCCATCAAAATTATAGATAGGAATGGACGGGTTTATTTCAGAAGAAGTGTCTTCAACCTTACTATTTACTATGGGCTCATTGTTTTCTTCTTTACAGGAAGAAATTGTAACAATCAACAAGAGGAAAATCAAAATATTTTTCATCGTTTAAATCTAAGGAAAGTATTCAGCTTTGTGAGAATGTTTAACTTTTGATTAGGATTTTTAAGATTTTACAATTACTAATTCTTTGTTAAAAACATTTTTGAAGAAAAATTTTTAGTACATTTGTATATACAAATATTGTTTATACAATTATGACTATTGAAAGTGCCATAAAAAATACCAGTCCGTTAACTTTAAGTACACGTACAGTTATAAATATGATGTACACGGCAAGACAAATTGAAGAAAGCGCAGCGTTAGTTTTTAAAACACACGGGCTTACCCCCCAACAATACAATGTCTTAAGAATCTTAAGAGGACAAAAAGGAAATCCAGCCAACTTATCTACCGTTCAAGATAGAATGATTGATAAAAGCAGCAACACTACCCGTTTGATTGATAAACTTATTCAGAAAGAATTGGTAAAAAGACAAATTTGTAAAAAAAACAGAAGAAAAATTGAAGTTTTTATTACCTCAAACGGATTGGAATTATTAAAAAATCTAGACCCCATTATTGAAAAAACCAACAATCATATTATGGAGAAACTCTCCAACGATGAAAAAGAAAAATTAAATACCCTTTTAGACAAATTAAGAGATTAACAACTAAATTAAAACAATTAATATTATGAAAAAGACAACAAAAACCCTTTTAGTTTTAGCAATTGCTATAACCGCTTCAGCATTTACAAATCCCGTAAAAGAAAAAATTGAAGTAACAGAAAGCACCATTCATTGGCTTGGAAAAAAAGTGACCGGAAAACACAATGGAACCATTAACCTACAAGAAGGCTACCTTGAAATGGAAGGTGAAAACATGGTTGGAGGTAAATTTATCATCGATATGACCTCTATTACGGTAACCGATCTTCAAGGTGGCATGAAAGGAAAGTTAGAAGGACACTTAAAGTCTGATGACTTTTTTGGTGTCGAAACATACCCAACCGCTACCTTAATCATTACAAGTGCCACTAAAAGTGGGAATACCTATGAAGTAAATGGAGATATTACCATCAAAGGAATTACCCAGCCAATTACATTCAACCTTACTAAAGAAGGAAATACTGCTACAACAACGGTAATTATTGATAGATCGAAATTTAATGTACGTTATGGTTCCGGAAGTTTCTTCGATAATTTGGGAGACAAAACCATCTATGATGACTTTCAACTAGACGTAACTTTAAAATTTTAAATAAAAGGTATGGTTAGTTTCAAATTCATTTCTATATTTGAAGCAATGAAACTAAAAACTCAACATACTTGGTGGTGGAATAAATTACGTAATCAGTCGTGAGCTAGACCACTTTGTATGTATCCTATATAAAAGCCTGTCCATCACGACAGGCTTTTTTTATTGCTGTAAAAACAGATATTTAATGGTAATATTATGATTTATAAACTAAAAACCTCCTCAAAAAAATTGCTGGCAGATACTATTACTCCGGTATCTGTGTATTTGCGTTTGCGGGATAAATTTCCAAATAGCGTTTTACTGGAAAGTAGCGATTACAGGGCAAATGATAATACGTTTAGTTATATCTGTTTTAACCCTATTGCTTTCATAAAAATTGAAAAAGAAACCATAACGCAAGTCTTTCCGGACGGAAAAAAAACAGTAATATCAATTACTGAAGAAACAAGTGTTCCGCAAATCATTCAACAATTTGCAGCTTCGTTTAAAACTGAAGAAAACTTACAATTCAAGTTTATTAATAATGGCCTGTTTGGTTATATGAGCTACGATATGGTACGTTATTTCGAAAACATTACCATTGAAAAAAAGAAAGAAAATCTAGAAATTCCCGATGCTTTTTATGCTGTTTATCAAAATATTATAGCCATTAACCACTTCAACAACGAAGCCTATCTATTTTCTCATTGCTACGAAACCGAAAGTAATATTTCGCAAATTGAGCAACTTTTAAAGTCTAAAAACTTTGCGGAGTACCCCTTTAAAAGAGACGGGGAAGTTTCATCAAACATAAACGACATTGATTTTAAAAATCTGGTCAAAAAATGCAAAGAACACTGTGCGCGAGGTGATGTTTTTCAAATAGTTCCCAGCAAACGATTTTCGCAACATTTTACCGGCGACGAATTTAATGTCTATCGTGCGCTTCGCAGTGTAAACCCCTCCCCTTATTTATTTTACTTCGATTACGGAAATTTTAAAATCTTCGGAAGTTCCCCAGAGGCACAATTGATTGTAAAAAATGGAAAAGCCGAGATTCACCCTATTGCCGGTACTTTCAAACGTACCGGAAACGATGAAAAAGATGCGTTGTTAGCGAAACAACTTTCCGAAGATCCCAAAGAAAACAGTGAACATGTAATGCTGGTGGATTTGGCCCGAAACGATCTAAGTCGCCACGGAACCCATGTACAAGTAGAAAATTACAAAGAAGTTCAGTTCTTTTCACACGTAATCCATTTGGTAAGTAAGGTAACCGCAAAGGTTCGCAACCATAAAAACACCCTACAAATTGTAGCAGATACTTTTCCCGCAGGGACGCTAAGCGGTGCTCCAAAACACAAAGCCATGCAGCTTTTGGAAAAATATGAAAACATAAACCGCGATTTTTATGGTGGAGCTATTGGTTTTATGGATATGGAAGGTAATTTTAATCACGCCATTATTATTCGCTCGTTCGTAAGTAAAAACCATACGTTACATTTTCAGGCTGGTGCAGGCGTTGTTTCAGAAAGTAATGAAGAAAACGAATTACAAGAGGTATATAACAAATTAGGAGCCTTAACCAAAGCCCTAGAGCTGGCAGAAACATTAAATGTTTCCCCTCCTGTTTTAGGAGGGGTGCCAACGGCGGGGTGGAAAAAAATTGAAATATGAAAATAGTAGTTATTGATAATTATGACAGTTTTGTGTACAACCTT
Organism: Flavobacteriaceae bacterium; assembly: GCA_020435805.1. Taxonomy (GTDB): domain Bacteria; phylum Bacteroidota; class Bacteroidia; order Flavobacteriales; family Flavobacteriaceae; genus Halomarinibacterium. Next base: position 2,761 of record JAGQZA010000112.1, on the reverse strand, counting down.
GTACATTATTTAGAGGCTTTAGATTGTGAAGTAACTGTTTTTAGGAACGACCAATTTTCTTTGGAAGAACTAAACCAATACGATAAAATTTTACTCTCCCCGGGTCCCGGAATCCCCAATGAAGCAGGCTTGCTGAAAGATGTTATTAAAACCTATGCAGGTAAAAAGCCCATTTTTGGGGTATGCTTGGGGCAACAAGCCATTGGAGAAGTCTTTGGCGGAAAACTAATCAATTTAGAGAAAGTATTTCATGGGGTGGCTACAAAAGCAACCATTATTCAAAAAGAGGAACCTCTTTTTAAAGATTTGGAAGCACAAATTGAAATAGGCAGATACCATTCGTGGGTTGTCTCAAAAGAACATTTTCCCTCGGTTTTGGAAATTACTTCAGTGGATGAAAATGGGCAAATTATGTCACTTCGCCATAAGAAATTCGACATTTGCGGCGTTCAATTTCACCCCGAAAGTGTATTAACTCCCAAAGGAAAGCAAATCATAAAAAACTGGATTGAAAGCTAACTATTTTCCTCTCTTAAAAAGAAGGGGCCAAAGGCGGGGCGGTAAAATTATATGTATGAAGAAAATACTCATTAGACTCATTAATCACGAGCAACTTTCCAAAGAGGAGGCCAAAGAAGTTTTGGTAAATATTTCTCACGGGGCATACAATTCAAGTCAAATTGCGGCTTTTTTAACCGTATATATGATGCGAAGTATTTCTTTAGAAGAACTAGAGGGTTTTCGTGATGCGCTTTTAGAGCTTTGTATTAAAGTTCCTTTGGAAAACTATAACACCATCGATTTGTGTGGGACCGGCGGTGATGCAAAAAACACTTTCAACATTTCTACGCTGGCTTCTTTTGTTACCGCTGGCGCAGGTGTTTTAGTCTCCAAACATGGCAACTATGGTGTCTCTTCCATTAGCGGGAGTAGTAATGTAATGGAAGCTTTAGGGATAAAATTCAGTAACCATATAGACTTTTTAAAACGGTCATTGGATGAAGCCGGAATTTGCATTCTCCATGCGCCGTTATTTCACCCCGCTATGAAAAATGCTGGGCCTATACGTCGTGAGCTGGGTGTAAAAACATTTTTTAATATGCTGGGGCCTATGGTAAATCCTGCATTTCCAAAAAATCAGTTAGTGGGAGTATTTAGTTTAGAATTAGCCAGAATGTACGGCTATTTATACCAAAAAGGAACAAAAAACTTTACTATACTTCACGCCATGGATGGTTACGACGAAATATCGCTAACGAGTCCTATAAAGCTAATCTCTCGAAATACCGAAAAAATACTTACCGCAAAGGATTTTAACCTTTCTGAAATCTCGCCAGAAGCTATTTATGGTGGTGATACTGTGGAAGATTCTGCTCGTATATTTAAAAATATTCTGAACGGAAAAGGTACCGAAGCCCAAAACAATGTAGTATGTGCCAATGCAGCAATGGCCCTTTCAACAGCCGAAAACATGACTATTGAAAAAGCTTTTGAAAAAGCAAAAGATTCGTTACTAACCGGAAAAGCACTAAAAACTTTACAAACCTTACAAAAATTAAGTGCCTTATAAAGCCCTCCCCTTTGAAGGGGAGGGTTTGGGAGGGGATGTATTATGACGATACTCGAAAAAATAAATAATTACAAAAAAAAGGAAGTCGCTTCAAAAAAGCAGGCGTTTCCAATTTCGCTATTGGAGCAATCTTCGATGTTCCAAAAACCTACCATTTCTATGGTTAGCTCTTTACAAAAGGTTCCTATCGGAATTATTGCCGAACACAAACGAAAATCACCCAGCAAATCTATCATTAATGATAAAACAGCACTCCCCGAAGTAGTAAAAGGGTATGAAATTGCAGGGGCCAGCGCCATATCTGTTTTAACAGACACATTCTTTTTTGGAGGCTCATTAGACGATTTACTATTGGCTCGAAAAACCGTTTCGCTACCTATTCTTCGGAAAGAATTCATCGTGGATCCCTACCAAATATTTGAAGCAAAAGCCTATGGCGCCGATGCCATTTTATTAATTGCAGCAAGTCTTTCCAAACAAGAGATTTCAGCGTTTTCAATACTTGCCAAAGAGTTACATCTCGAAGTTTTGGTCGAAATTCATGGCGAAGAGGAGCTGGAAAAGGCACTGCATCCTTCAGTAGATATGATTGGGGTTAATAACCGAAATTTAAAAACCTTTGAGGTTTCTATTGAAAACAGTATTCAACTTTCAGAAAAAATACCTCCTGCCTTTTTAAAAATCTCTGAAAGCGGAATCAACTCCCCACAAAATGTGAAACAATTATTAGCGTATGGCTTTGAAGCCTTTTTAATTGGAACGCATTTTATGAAAAGTGCCCACCCAGGCAATGCATTGCAATCGTTTATTTCTGAAATTGTATGAAGCTAAAAATTAAAATTTGCGGAATAAAACACAATATTGCCGAAGTAGCAGCTTTACAACCCGATTATTTGGGTTTCATCTTTTATGAAAAAAGTCTGCGAAATTTTGAAGGCGAAATTCCGGAAATACCGTATAGCACAAAAAAAGTAGGAGTGTTTGTGAATGAAAATATTGAAAAGGTGATAGAAATTACTAAAAAACAGTTGTTAGATGTGGTTCAATTACATGGGGAAGAATCACCAGACTATTGTAAACGCCTGACCAATTTTAGCCAAGACTTTGAAATCTGGAAAGCATTTTCTGTGGACGAAGCTTTTAATTTTGAAATATTAAAACCCTACGAAACATTCGTATCTAAGTTTCTAT
>JAGQZA010000111.1 GCA_020435805.1 Flavobacteriaceae bacterium | reverse complement strand
CAGCATTGGGGCCTCCTTGAAAGCGTGCAATAATATCATAGTTTTTAGTAAGTACATCAACTATTTTACCTTTTCCCTCATCACCCCATTGCAGGCCCAGTAACAGATCAACCATTAGTAATTATGTATTTAATAAATTATTGTTTTTTGTTTTTTTCTCCGTAGAAGTATAGTGAGTGGTTATGTACGGTTACATCAAAAACCTCCTCTATAGTTTTTTTGATTGTTTGGATGCGTGGATCGCAGAATTCAATCACTTCCCCTGTATCAGTAAGGATAATATGATCATGTTGTTTATCAAAGTACGATTTTTCGTAATGCGCCTGATTTTGACCAAATTGATGTTTCCTCGCCAAGCCGCATTCCAAGAGTAATTCAATAGTATTGTATAGGGTAGCACGACTTACACGATACTTTTTGTTTTTCATATTGATGTACAGAGACTCAATATCAAAATGGTCGTTGTGCTCATATATTTCTTGGAGTATAGCAAAGCGTTCGGGTGTTTTTCGATGCCCCTTTTGTTCCAAAAAATCGGTAAAAACCTGTTTTACGATGGCTTGATTGTTTATCTCGCTTTGCGTACTCATAGTGAAGGGGCAAATTTAGGTATTTTAGGCACGTGTAACTTTATCAATACCATTTATTTTTTTGATGTTTTTAACTAAGTTATCAAGGATGGCTTTGTTTTTTACCACCACCACTATTTTTCCGGTAAAAGTACCCCCATCGGTATCGAAGTGGACACTTTTCATATCAATGTGTAGGTTGTTTGAAATAACTTTGGTCACACTGTTAACCAATCCCATAGTGTCAATTCCAGAAATAAGAAGATTGGCTTTAAAATCTTGTTGGGTAGAATCGATCCACTTTGCCGAAATAATGCGGTATTCATAATTACTCTGCATTTGTATGGCGTTGGGACAGTTTTTTTTATGCACTTTAATACCTTCGTTAATGGTAATAAATCCAAAAACTTCATCTCCGGGAATGGGGTTGCAACATTTTGATAATTTATAATCCAGATGTTCTTCTTCTTTTCCGAAGACCAACTGGTCATATTTCATTGTTAATTCTTCTTTGTTAAGTTCTTCGGAAGGACTGGGTTTTCGAATCCTGTTTTTGAAAAAAGTAACAAAGGCATTACTGCGTGAAGCTGCAAAATCCTTCAGCATTTGGTTGTCGATGATGCCGGCACCCACACGGTAAAATAAATCCAAACTAGTTTTCAGTTTGAAATAGTTGACCAATTGGTTTACCGTTTTTTCATCCAAAGAAATCTTAAGCGATTTCAGTTTTCTGGTAAGAACCACTTTACCTTCTGTGGCTAATTGCTTTTGTTCCTCTTTAAGCGAAGATTTAATTTTGGAAATAGCTCTTCCAGTAGTTACGTAGTTTAACCAGTTAGCCGAAGGTTTCGATTTTTCGGAAGTAATTACTTCTACTTGATCCCCACTTTTTAGTACATGGCTTAAAGGGGTTAGCTTACTATTTACTTTGGCGCCGCGGGTATGGAGTCCTACTTCGGTGTGTACGTGAAAAGCAAAATCCAAAGCTGTAGCACCCTTGGGTAAGGAATACAAGTCGCCTTTTGGGGAAAAGACAAAAATTTCTTTGGCGTACAGGTTTAGTTTAAATTCTTCTACAAAATCAACAGCGCTTACTTCTGCATTTTCAAGGGTTTCCTGTAATTTATTAAGCCAAGCATCCAGTCCGGCCTCCTCTTTTTCGTTGTTTTTGTATTTGTAATGAGCCGCATAGCCTTTTTCGGCAATTTCGTTCATTCGTTGGCTACGAATTTGTACTTCTACCCAGCGTCCTTTGGGTCCCATTACCGTAATGTGTAATGCTTCGTATCCGGTAGATTTGGGGGACGAAATCCAATCTCGAAGACGAGTGGGGTTGGGTCTAAAGTGATCGGTTACAATGGAATAGATTTTCCAAGCAAGGAATTTTTCGTCTTCGGGGTCACTTTTATAAATAATTCGAACCGCAAACTTGTCATACACCTCATCAAAAGAAACCGACTGCGCTATCATTTTTCTGCGGATGGAAAAAATAGATTTGGGTCGTCCTTTAATTTCGTATTTCAAACTTTCGGCATCCAGTGAGTCGCGAATCACTTTAGAAAAGGCTTCAATATAGGCATCCTGTTCTTCCTTACTTTCTTTTATTTTACTTAATATATCGTTATAGACATCGGGTTCGGTATACTTCAACCCCAGATCTTCCAGTTCGGTTTTAATGTTGTACAAGCCAATTCTATGGGCTAGAGGGGCATAAATGTATAGTGTTTCCGAAGCTATTTTAACTTGTTTATCCGGCCGCATGGAGTCCATGGTTTGCATATTATGGAGCCTGTCTGCAATTTTAATGATGATCACTCTAATGTCTTCATTTAAAGTGAGTAACATTTTCCTGAAATTCTCTGCTTGCAGCGACACATCGCTTTGGTATTCCAATGCCGAAATTTTGGTAAGTCCATCGACAATTCGAGCTACCGTTTCACCAAAAAGTTGCTCGATATCGGCTAAAGTGTATGGCGTGTCCTCTACCACATCGTGGAGCAATGCAGCGGCAATGGCGGTTGCGTCTAAGCCAATTTGTGAGGCCACAATTTTTGCCACGGCTATAGGATGAAAAATATAGGCCTCGCCACTCTTGCGGCGTTGCTCTTTATGCGCATCCACAGCCACATCGAATGCAGAACGAATGAGTTTTTTATCGGCCGCAGAAAGCACCCGATAACTTATTTTTAAAAGCTCTTTGTACTGCTTGGCAATGGCTGTATTTTCCTTTTCTATGAGGTCTTCTGTCATACCCTAAAAATACAACTTTGGCAGGAAATTTACAATGGGTTATATGGAATGTATAATGGATAATTTTAAAAAATAATTTTATTGGTAGTAGGATGCTGGAAGTAGGAAGCTAGACCCAAGACCCAAGCCCCAAGCCCCAAGCCCCAAGCCCCAAGCCCTATAACCTAACTAACACTCCTTTTCGCTTTACAATGTTTTTATAATCCCATTGAATGACTTTTGACTTTTCCAGCCAAAGTTGTACTTGCGTTTCATCAATTTCTGAAACTGCGTTGTAGAAAATAGAGGCGTCTTTAAATTTAACTCCTTTTACGTTTAGCCCTTCTTCCTCAAAGCTGGCTCCGCTCCAAAACATGAGCCGGATGCCTTTTATCTGTTTGCTGTAGCCTACAATAGGATTGTCGTCTAGAAACCAAACGGGATGACCATGCCAGATTTTAGATTCGGCTTCTATTAGATTTTCAGAAATGATTTCAAGCAAAGTATTACAGATGGCTTGGTCTTCTGGGGATTGGGAGGCGTTGTAGGAGGGGATGGAAACCATTTTACAGAATTTTAGAATATCTATTTTTAAGTGTGTCAATCAATAATTTACAAAACTCGGTTACTAAGAACAATGAATCTTCTTTATTATTGAACCCCAGATAATAAAATATTTTAATTTCATAATTAACCGAATTATGTTTAGCTTCAATATTAGGCTCAAAAAGTTCTTTTTTTGCTAAATCCTCAAAACCACTTGTTCTTAAAATTCTTTGTAGTGAACTTTTCATTAATTCATCTTTACAATCAATCTTCCAAGTGTTTTTATGAAATCTAAAAATTCTAGAGAAATTATCCAGCGTAGTTATTGTGAAATTGGGAGTTCTTTGATTAAGATCTAGTTTAAATTTAAAGTCTGCTACATTATGATTCCCGAATTCAAAAGAGATGTCTATTGGTATGTTTTGATGAATTATTTGTATAGTATAAACTGTAATTGGTAACTTAGAAAACAATTGTCCAGTCACTTTATAATCCTCCCTTTTATACTCAGTATGATATAAATTGGCCAATTCTTTAAACTTACTGTCTATCATTAGTTATTAATAGTTTTTAAATAGAAATTATCTTCTTAAATTCCTAAACCGCTGTAATAAAGTAGGATGCGAATAGTGCATAAAAACATAGGCAGGGTGAGGTGTTAAGTTACTCAAACTATTTTTGGAGAGCTTTTTCAACGCTGAAATCAGCGGGTTTGCCGCAAAGGTATTTTTGGCATAATCATCGGCTTCGTATTCAAACTTTCGGGAAAGCAGGTTCATTACTAATCCTGTGATTTCTGAAATGGGTGTGTATAAAATTCCGAAGGTGATCAACCCTATATGAAACGAAGCTGTTGTTACCCCCAAAGCTTCAGAAAAAATAGGCAACCCCACAAAAAGGGAGAGTAACCAAAAGGTAACTCCCATGGTAATAGTAGAGGCAGCCAAATTGTAAATAATATGTTTCCGTTTGTAATGGCCTACTTCATGCGCTAACACAGCTACAATTTCTTCTTCTTCCAAATCGTTGATTAGGGTATCGTACAACGTAATACGCTTTTCTCTTCCAAAACCCGAAAAATAGGCATTGGCTTTGGTACTGCGTTTGGAACCATCGATGACAAAAATGTTTTGCAAACTAAAGCCCACTTTCGTTGCATAGTCTTCAATTTTGGAACGAAGCGAGCCTTCTTCCAGGGGTGTTTGTTTATTAAAAAGCGGAACAATAAGTCGTGCGTAAAATAAATTCATCAATACTGAAAATACAATAACAATTCCCCAAGCATATAACCAAAAATTGCTTCCGGTGGTTTGGTAAAACCAAATAATAAGAGACAAAATTCCGCCGCCTAAAATAGCTGCCATCAACCAACCTTTTATTTTATCAAGAACAAAGGTTTTAAAAGTTGTTTTATTAAAGCCATACTTTTCTTCAATGACAAAGGTGTGGTAATAGGAAATTGGGGTGCTGAGGATATCACTTGCCATCATAATGATTCCGAAGAAAATAAGTGCAATAACTATTTCATTGTTTGAAAAAGAACGTGCCAATTGGTCCACAAATTCAAATCCGCCCAAAAAGAAAAACAACAAAGTGGCTATAAAAGAAATGGAAGAAGTTAGAATTCCAAACCGGTAGTTTTCTTTTTTATACCGCTGCGATTTTTCATATTCCTTGGCCTCGTACACATCCTTTAATTCTTCCGGAACGGGATCGTTAAAATGTTTGGCATTAAGGGTATCGAGGATTTTATCAATCAAGAAATTAAGTGCTAAAATCCCAATAATGATATAAAACAATGTAGTGGTAGTCATAAATTGTTCTTAAAATACTACTAAAGTTTGCCAAAATAAAGCAACACTTAAGCAAGTTCTTTATCTTAAAGAACAAATATAAAGCTATGAAAACAAAATCTTTTGGACTCTTTTTTTTAGTTACCAGTCTATTATTAACAGCCTGTCATAAAAAAGATAACGACACTAACAATACAGCTACACTTAGTGGAACTTGGCATATGCGTCATGTTGCGGGGGGATTTGTAGGGGTAGCTATTGACTTAGATAGAAACGTAGTGGTTTGGACATTCAACGAGGGCGCACAAATACTTACGGTTGAAAACAACATGGATACTTCAGATCCCAATTATCCCTTTTCGGGGTTACCTACAGGAACCTATGCGTTTGAAGTAGTGGATATGGATGGAGTAAATATTTTGCAAATTGAAGGAGCCGACCAAGGGGAGTATGTAGCTACTTCAACTTCATTGACCATTGATGATCGCCCTGCCGATGGGTATTTGCGAACTTTTGAAAAGTAAGTTTACTGAAAATTGCGTTGTCGTTTTGCTTCAAAGATGAGGATGCCCGCTGCTACCGAAACATTCATACTGTCAATTTCGCCTTGCATAGGAATAATGATGTTTTGAGTACTATTTTTAAGCCATGCTGAAGAAAGTCCATCAGCTTCGGTGCCTACTACAATGGCTGATGAATTTTTGAAATCGCACGTATGATAAGGTATTGAAGCTTGTAGCGCAGCGCAATAAATAGAAATGTTATTATTTTTTAAAAAGGCAATAATTTCTGAAGTGCTACCCGTAGCAATGTTGTTGGTAAACACACAACCCACACTACTTCGAATGATGTTTGGGTTATACATATCGGTCTTTGGGTTGGCAATAATGACGGCATCTACTTTTGCTGCATCGGCAGTGCGAAGCAAAGCTCCAATATTTCCCGGTTTTTCCGGAGCTTCGGCAATTAGAATAAGCGGGTTTTTGTTTTTAAATTTCAAGTTTTGAAGTGAAGACAACTCCCCCCTGGAGGGGGGATTGAGGGGGGTGTTCTTGAAGATAGCTACAACGCCTTCAGTAGTGGAACGGTAGGCAATTTTTTCATAGACTTCTTTACTAACCTCAATGCTTTTGTAGAGAAGGTGTATTTCTTTTTGAAGTTTTTCAAGTTCAACTTCGGAAATAATTTCAGAGCAAAACAATAAGGTTTCTATCTCATAGCCTCCTTTTATGGCAAGGCTTATTTCGCGTTGACCTTCTACCACAAAAAGACCTTGCTTTTTGCGTTCGCGCGACTTCTCACTTAGCAAGGTAATTTGCTTAATTAAAGGATTTTGAAGGCTGGAGATGTGTTTGTGCATAAAAACAAAATTACGATTATTAATTTCAGTATCTTGCAAAAAATTAGGGAGATGAAACAAATACTACTTTTCTTATTAATTGTTTTTTCAATTGGTAAAATTCAAGCTCAGGTAGCCAATCAACCTGAAGATTACATTATATGTGAAGACCCCTTTGATGGCATTGCAATTTTTGATTTAACTTCTAAAAATCCCGAAATATTAGGTACACAAAACCCTAATGAATTTATCATAACATACCATTTTTCTCAAATGGATGCCGATTTAAACTTAAACCCTATTGCAAACCCTGCTAATTATGTGAATATTTCAGATTTTGAAATTATTTATGCGAGACTTGAGGAAATTACTACGGGTAATTTTGATACTACCCATTTTATCTTACGAGTAGGATATTTTCCTCCAGATTTAGGTCCTTTTGAATATTTTATATGTAGTGAAGCAGGTAGTGATTTTGGAATCTTTGATTTGACCACAAAAGATGCAGAATTAATAGGAGGCGACCCTGATTTAGTAGTTACATGGTTTGCAACTCTAGAAGATGAATTAAATAATATACCTATTCCTAATCCATTTGCCTATCAAAATGTAGTGAGCCCTCAGGTTGTTTATGGACGTATTGTTGCTTTATCTACAGGTTGTAAAACAATAGTTGGTCTAGTATTAGTAAACTTATCTAATCCCACGCCTAATCTGAGTCCTACTCCTTTAGAATATTGTGATGAAGATGGTGACGGTTTTGGAGAATTTGATTTAACCTTAAAAGATGCCGAAATTATTGATGGTTACCCAGATGTAAGTGTGTTGTATTTTGAAACCGAGCAGGAAGCTGTGGAGGGTAGCAATCCTTTACCCAGCCCATATGCCAATATTGTTCCGTATTTACAAACGGTTTATGCAAGAGTCACTTATGATGTTCCTCCTGCCATTTTACCCTGTTATACTATTGTTGAGCTTGATTTAGTGGTTGTAGATGGTTGTTTGGTCATTACTATTCCTCCAACCAATATTTATATCGATGAAGGTGATGCCAACGGCTTGGCTATTTTTGATTTGACTGTTAATGAAGCACAAATGATTGGTAATTATGATCCTACGCAATTTTTGTTTTCGTATCATGCTACCTTTGAAGATTCGGTATTTGGGATCAATGCCATTTCCACTCCAGAGGAATATCAAAATATTGCTAATCCGCAGATAATCTATGTGCGATTGTATGATAGTGCCGGAACCGATTTTGGACTTGCCCAATTTACTATTGAAACCGATGGTGTTTTGGGAATAGAAAACGCATTTTTTTCAGATTTGAAGCTCTACCCAAATCCTGTTACTGAAATGGTTACCATTTCTGCTTCCAAGCTAATTTCTGATACCAAAGTTGAACTATTTGATGTTTCCGGAAAAAGAATATTTTCTGAAAATATAGAACCTGTTAACGGAACAATTAATTTGAATGTCAACTTCCTAGATGATGGGGTCTATTTTCTTACAATTGCTTCGGAAGGGAATTCAGTCACCAAAAAATTGATAAAAAATTAAATTATTCTTGTAAGATAACCCCGCCTTCTTTTTCTTTGGAAACAAAGTGGTAGT
>JAGQZA010000110.1 GCA_020435805.1 Flavobacteriaceae bacterium | reverse complement strand
TAAAAAAATGGCAAACTCTAACTTCGGTTATTAAAAAGATCTCCTTTTATGAAGCCGCCCAACAAACTTTGGCTGCCTTAACCGTATCATTAGTAACCCCCAATAGAATAGGGGATTATGGTGCTAAGGCCATGTATTATAATACCGAACACCGAAAAAAAATACTATTCGTTAATTTTATAGCCAATGGCTTTCAATTCTTAATAACGCTACTTTTTGGTCTTGTAGGTTTCTGGAAGACATTTTCGTTTCTGAATTTCAACATTTCTACTTCCATAGGGATAGGGTTTTTTTGTATTGTTGTTGTTATAGGTATAATGGGTTACTTGTTCAGAAAAAAGGAATGGTTTATAAAGGGATTTTCTTTAGCAAATATTTGGCAATCGTATAAAAAAATCCCATCCCAAATTAAATGGAAAACGTTTATTTATTCTATGGTTCGGTATGGTGTCTTCAGCTGTTTATTTTATCTAATTCTTCAATTTTTTGGAGCTGAAAGTTCATTTTTAGAAACAATCCCTTTTATTTTTAGCATGTACTTGTTAGTTTCGGTTATCCCCACATTTTTGGTTGTAGATATCCTTGTAAGAGGAAGTATTGCAATAGGGTTATTGACCCTATTAAACATTCATGAAACTGTGATTACAGCTACTGTTTTTAGCATGTGGTTTCTCAATTTTTTACTTCCCGCAACGGTTGGTAGCTATTATGTATTAAAATTTAAAAAAGTTTGATTTTCATTTTTTATAGCATCCTTTTTTTGTATTTCATGAGTATGGGATGGATTTTTTATGGATCAAAAAAACTGAACACATTTTCCCCAAAAGACACCCTTCAAAAAACAACATTTTCTATCGTTATTCCTTTCAGAAATGAAGAAAAAAACCTCCCCATTTTAATACAAAGCCTCTTAAAGCTAACCTATGATGTTACTAAGTTTGAAATTTTGCTTGTGGATGATGAATCTTCTGATGCTTCTGTTGAAATAATTAAAGAAGGATTAAAGGATTCCGACATTAGCTTTCATATTTTAACAAATAAACGCTATTCCAACTCCCCAAAAAAAGATGCTATCTCTCAAGCCATTAAAAAAGCCACCCATGAATGGATTGTTACTACCGATGCCGACTGCCAAGTACCTACCGCTTGGCTTTCTTTATTAGACGCTTTTATCCAAAAGTCCGACTCAAAAATGGTTTGTATGCCCATTGTTTTTGAACAGGCAACCACAGTACTCCATCAATTTCAATTTTTTGACTGGCTAAGCCTGCAGGCGGTTACAAAAGGTGGTTTTGGAAATTTAAAACCACTGCTTTGCAACGGTGCAAATTTGGCCTACAAAAAGAACACTTTTTTTGAAGTGGCAGGGTTTATAGATAATGACGAACACGCCAGTGGGGACGACATTTTTTTGATGGAAAAAATAAAAACCCTATATCCAAAAAAAATTCACTTTTTAAAAAATACATTGGCAACGGTTACAACACAATGTGTAGGCAGCTGGAAAGATGTTGTTCAACAGCGCATTCGGTGGGCTTCTAAAACAAAATATCTTAAAAATACTATCGTAACTTTATTGGGCGGGATTACCTTTATAGCAAATCTTTCTTTCCTTTTAACCCTTCTTTGCTGCTTTATTTTTCCTTTGAAAATAGAATATTTTATCACACTTATGGCTTTAAAAATTATAATAGACAGTAGTATTTTAATTTCCGAAGCTCAGTTTCATCGTCAAAAGATCAACTTTTTACACCTACTCCTTAGTGCTTTAATATATTCGGCAATAACGGTATGGGTGGTATTTAAAAGTATGAATGGTGCATATGAATGGAAAGGCCGAAGTTTTAAAAATTAGCCATTTTTCAATTATTTTTTTACCTTTATTGCTACCAAATCAAATATTTACATTTATGAAACGCCTACTCTTTGCACTCGTTTTTTTTGTAACCTCCCTTTCCTTTTCACAACAAAACTATACCGTTAATAGAGAGTCTCTTTCTTTGTTTGCTGAAGCGTCTGGAACGCTCACACTATTATGGAACAGTTTTGATGGTAATTATCGGTATTTCATTAAAGATGGTAATGAAATAGAAGAATTAAAAAATACAAAAGCAAATGGTGCCTATCAGGAAGAATACAAAGCGGTATTACAAAAGCACACGGCGATGGATGTTTCAAAGGTGCGATTTACCAAACCCGATTTGGTTAAAATCATAGACAGCTACAATACTCAACATGACGCTTCCTATACTTCTGAAACTACTTCGGCGCAATTAAAAATTCGATTAGGCGGGTTTGCAGGGATTACCAATGCTACTTATCTTATTGGAGATATTGATATTAAATCGCATGTACAAGTGGGGGCCGAATTGGAAGTTATTGATGAGGTAAAATTAAAAAGACATAGTTTAGCACTACAATTCCGGCAGATTTTTGCCAACAATGAGTATGACATTTCTTCTTCCCAATTATCCTTAAATTATCGTTTTAAATTTGTGAAATGTGATTATTTCGATGTGTATGTTAATACGAAAATTGCAAATTACTCCTACGTATCTTCCAGTATTGAATTTACCGATGATAATGGAGATACTACTAAGCTTTCCAGTCCTGGGGGAGATTTTCAGGCTCCTTTTGCATTTGGCCTGGGAGCCGATATTGCGTTGGGAAATGGATTTTTAACGTTCCTGTATCAGGATATTTATGCCGTGAATCTTAACAAAAATGACGAATTTCCTTTGGATTTTGCTATTGGATATAAGTGGAAATTATAGCTCTTCAGAATTTACAACAAACGGCAGTTTTATTTGCGTAGTTACGGGTATCCCACGTTTATAAGCCGGGGCAGAGAGGTGTAATTGCTCTATACTTTCGGTAAACAATCCTTTTAAATTAGGTATTTTTTGAAGCAAAAGGCTATCCATAACAATTTCTTGAATACCAATTTCGCTAGACTTTTCAATCTGCAAAAGTAAATGTACGGTATCGTGTATTTCGTGATTTGCCACCATCTTTTCCCCACTTAATTTTAGCTGAATGGAGGTAACAATAACTTCCTGAAAACACGCCTTTTGACTTTCTTTTTCGGTCTTCGTTTCACATTCTTTAAAAGAAGGATACGTATCTACTTGGTTCCAATCAATACTATCAAACTCTTCTTGGTAAAAGGTTTCAGAAGAAATTCGTTCGGTATTAAAAAATTGGCAAGAAGAACAGATTCCTACACAGAGAATTAAGTAAACTCCTTTTCGAAAATTCATGTTCCGAAAGTACAAATTTTAAGGAAACAATCGTATTTCAGTAACATATATGTATTTTAAGGGTCTTATTGCTAAGCATGGACATTCTCTGTATCCTTATTGGTTTTTTATTTATGTTGGTAGGTATTGCCGGAAGTATTTTACCCATACTCCCAGGAACGCCTATTTCATGGCTGGGATTGGTAGTATTGTATTTGGCTCCCTCATTGGAATTTGATTGGACTTTTATCATTATTACCGGAATTGTTGGAATAGGAATTTATATTATGGACTACATTATTCCAGCATTGGGTACCAAACAATTTGGAGGAAGTAAAGCCGGGGCTTGGGGTACTACTATTGGCTTGGTAATGGGTATTTTGGCTCCTATTCCGTTTGGGATTATTATAGGTCCCTTTGTAGGGGCATTGGTTGGGGAATTAGCCTTTAATAAAACCGAAGGACCCCAGGCTTTTAAAGCAGCTATCGGTTCCTTTTTAGGATTTTTAGCCTCCACTTTTATTAAGTTTTTTGCAACTCTCGTCTATTTGGGATTGTTTGTTTACAAAGTGATTGTAAATTTTGATTTATTTTTTTAAGTAAAAGTCTAATGCCTTGTAGGGTCAAAAGGAAAGTTATCAATACTATCCGGATACCCGTCTGCATCAGAATCCCGTACCTCATCATTAATGATTAATAACTGAAAGCTAATCGGCAAAAAGGTTTGCATAACCACAGTATCAAACTCATTGGTAGGTGCAAAAGAAACCGATAATGACGCAAATGTAACTCCCAATGAGGGTTCAAAAAGGGTATTTACCCAAACAAGTGCCGTAAAATTTCCAAAACGAATTAATCGTGCACCAAAGGTATTTTGAAATCCGCCACCTATGCTTCCCGTTTGTGTTGTGGTACATAACACGGTAGGAGTTCCATTAAAACCTAAGGTTTGAAACATGGTATTGATTTCCAGAGCTATAATATCGTTAACTCCTACATTACCAGGCAAGGATAAAGAGGGCATATATCTCCACAAAACATTAGAATCGTCTCGAAGTACATTTACCCCCAAGGCTTGAACTTGTGGAATAGTAATCTCTGTGGCGCTATATCCTTGAGGCATGGTAAAACCAAGCCCAGGATATTGACTATGAATAAACTGCTGCCCAGGATTTGATAATGTAGGAATTTGAGTTAATCCGGTAGGTAGCCCATGAGCATAATCCCAATATAATGCCGTTGCTCCAGTAACATTAGCACATATTTGAGAATTAAAATTTGCAATATTGTCTTGTTGATTATTGTTATTATCCTTGCTACAAGAAGCTAAAACAAATAGGATAGTAAGGCTGAAAAGAATTGAATGTTTCATTTAAGTACTTTTTTCATTACATCGAAACATTTTCAAATTGTCATCAATAAATTACATCCAAACAGTTTTTTCATCTACAGAAGTATTTCTAAATCCCTCGGGTAAGGTTTGGTCAAATTTCCCCATATAGAAAAACCCCAAGCAATGTTCCCCTTCTTCCATTTCAATAATAGTAGGCAAGTACTTTGCTATGTTTGGGGTTCCCCAATACGCACCAATATTCATTTCAGAAGCGGCCAACCACATATTTTGAACGGCCATAGCCGTTGCCGCTATTTCTTCCCATTCAGGAATAGCCCCATTGGGGTCTTTTGTGTAGCAAATAGCAATTACACAAGCAGCTTTTAAAGGGTTTTCTTGGTATTTTTTAAATTTTGTTTCCGAAAAATTTTCGGCTCTTTCTTTATATGTGGCTGCCAAAAATTCACTAAGCCTTGTCTTCGCTTCTTTTGAATGAAATACTTTAAAACGCCAAGGTTCAGTACGTCTATGGGTGGGTGCCCAATTGGCTGCTGCAAGAATAGTTTGTATTTCTTCTTTTGAAATTTCTTCGGTATTGTATTGTGCCGGATACACCGCTCTTCTGTTTTTGATAGTTTCTAAAATCATCCCTTTTATTTTCAGTAAAGGTACTTCATAAGCAAAAGAAAAGCAGGGGGTTCTGTCTTTACATTTGTTTTTTTTGTACCTTAATATCGATAAATCATTTGGTATCAACCTAAAACGCACTTCAACATGAAAAAATTTGCACTTCTCGCATTCTCCCTTGTGTTGGCCCTTCTTTGTATTTCAGCCATCAAGACAGAGAATATTCAAAGTAACTATTCCCTTGAGGGGGTTTGGGAAATGGAACATCAGTATATTTATGAAAACAACGAAATCCTGGATACTATTTATAACTTGAACGGCTACCGGCAAGTAAAAATATATAGCAAAGGAAAAGTGATGTGGTCGCGGTACAATCCTACAGATAGTAATGAATGGTTTGGGTACGGCACGTATGATGTTGTGGATGGGGTTTTGGAAGAAAGGTTAGAGTACGCTTCTAATGCAATGATGAAAATTGTAGATACTGTACAGGTTTTTCGGTTTCAATTACAACTGGATAAAAATACGTATAGCCAAATTTCCTTTGACAATGATGGTAAAATGTACAACTCCGAAAATTATAAGAGAATTGAGTAACATCTATTTCTAGTAATTTCAGCCCAAGTTTTAATGCGAATGGTATGAAGATAGCAAATAGTCTGGTAGACGAATTCGACAAATTTTCTGTAAACTATACAGAAGATATGATGCGTTGTGTCCCATATTATCAAACCTTATTATCCTCTTTTGTAACTACCCTTCCTTCTGGTTTTAGACCAAAACGAGTTTTGGATTTGGGTTGCGGAAATGGCAATGTGACTGCACAACTTTTACAAACATTTCCCGAGAGTTATTTTGAACTGTTGGATGCTTCCCTAGAGATGATAGATTTATGTAAAAATCGTTTTGAAGGTTATAACATAAACTATTACACTACTTTTTTTAATGATTTTGAATTCTCCGATAATACCTACGATATGGTGGTTGCGGGGTTTAGTCTTCATCATTGTGAAGCGGCTGATAAACAAACTCTTTATAAAAAAATATATACTTCTTTAAAACCTGGTGGGGTATTTGGCTATACCGATTTGATGATCGACCGAACCAAACCGGAACACGAAACCTTATTACAGGATTGGAAACATTTTGTATTACAAAACTATCCCGATGAAGATAAATGGGAATGGTTGATGGAACACTACGCCGCCTATGACCAACCGGAAAGTTTAGAAACCATTTTACCCTGGCTGAAAGATGCCGGATTTATGAATATTGAACCATTTATCCATGATCGCTATTGGGTGTATGTAAAGGCTATAAAGTAGCTGTTATTTCTTAATAAATTCTTGGGTTATAGTGCCATTTTCTGTGTTAATTTTAAGAAAGTATATACCGGGCTTAAGGTAAGATACCATGATTTGATAAAAATTGGATGTTTTGGTCTCAACAAGTCTTCCTGAAACATCATAAATATTCAGGGATTTGATTTCAATGTTTTTAAGCTTCTCTATTGTTAAAATTTCATTCACTGGATTGGGGTAAATATTGAATGCGCCTATTAGTTTATCTTCTATATTAAGATCGCAAGTTACCGGAGGATCCCAATATAAAAAATCATCTATATAAAAAGCTGTATTTGAGGATATAGAAAAGAATTCAACGCCACCTAAACTTGTAGGATATGTTCCAAATTCATTGGTAAAAGGAGTCTCACAAGGAATTACTTCAACATTATCAATATATAACTGCCACTTCGCCGCTTGAATACCTAAAGAGATATCTACCCAAAAAACTATTCTAAACCACTCATCGTGTGGAAAGGAAAAGCTCACATCGCCAATGGCAACATCTTGAACAAATCCTTGCCCTGGGTTATTATTACCTTGATTAAAATAAAAATAGCCAATATTTGGTGGTTCTGATGGAACACTACCTAAAATAGAAAAAAAAGCTTCCTTCCCAGAGGGAACATACATCCAAAATTCTAAAAGCCATGTGCCAAATATTTTATTCCCAAGATCCAATACACCATCTGTGGTTGTATCTCCGGGTATAAATCCTGAGATTGACCCACTGTGAGCAACATCATCTGAAGCATAGAGCGCACAGGAACCACCACAATTAAAGTCGGTCCAGTGACCTTCATAAATTTGTTCCCCGACTGTATAGCTTTCCATATGATCGATAAATTGGGACTGTCCCTTAAAACAAAGAAATAACATGGGTAGAAGTACTACTATTCTCATATCAAAAAAAATTAAAAGACTTCGTGGGGAGATAGTACCCTAAATATAAATAAAATATAATTAGTGTTGAATTTATATCAAACAAAAAACCATTCACTTTAGTACTACTTAGAGTGGACTCCCATGTTACCCTTATCTAAAGCTAACCGGGAACGTAGTGAGGACATAGTGGGGATATACTGGGGACATAGTGGGGATAAAGTGGGGATAGTAGCTTGAGAAATACAGTGGTAAAAAGTGTCATTTTCGGACAAAAGTGACAAAAAAGTGCAAAAACGGTCATTTTCGGTCATTTTCGGTCAAAACGGTCGATTTCTGCCAAATGTGTCGATTTCGGTCGTTTTCGGACATGCCCCCCTTGTTATTCCAAAAAGCCATTCTATGTTTGACCCATCGGATTCCGGAATTGGGGTTTGGAATTTTAAAAAAGCAATTATTCTTCTCCCCGCCGATAGAACTGAATGTTTAACTTTTAAATCCTAGAAATTATGGGTATTCAAAAGAGTTTTATTAAAATGAAAGGAACTATGGATGATCTTACCTTTTACTTACGTAAAGGAAGGTTTCTGGTTCGAAAAAAGGGCGGTGTGGACCGCGAGCGAATTTTAAAAGACCCCAATTATGCAAGGGTGCGTGAAAATATGAGCGAGTTTACGGCTGCCTCGAAAGTGGCGACCACTTTCAGAAAAT
>JAGQZA010000010.1:9099-29638 GCA_020435805.1 Flavobacteriaceae bacterium | reverse complement strand
TGTAGTCCTTTTTGCAGGGAGTAGTGCAGGAAATCAGGATGGAGATATTTCAGAAGCCACCTTTAACGCACCCAATGGTATTGCATTTAGTGATGATGAAACCACCATGTATGTAACCGATTATAATTCAAAAAATCTAAGGATTATTGAAGGAATTTCACTTAATGTAAATGATTTTGAAAGTGCGAATACCATGACGCTTGCTATTTACCCAAATCCTGCTACAGAGACCATTGAAATTAAGATTAGTGATAAATCTATTCAACAAGTGGAGATACAGTTATTTGATGGGCTTGGAAAATTAGTGTATGAAAATCATACTCATGAACTTTCCAAAAAAATTGACATAGCCTCTCTTAAGAAAGGGGTTTATATTGCAAGAATTACTGCCAAAGAAGGTGTTTACTTAAAAAAAATAATAAAGTAAACAAGTTGCAGGCTAAATCCACAGAATCTAATGGTTCAAGCCTTTCAAAGATAATGTACAAAAACCTCTATTAGTTACAAAAAGAAACATCGGGCAATATAAGTTTATGTTTGATTGTACGCAGGCGGTTGATTGATTTGTCCTCGGAATGTAGGTTTGCCCAAAACTTTAAACTTTCTAATTATTATGAAAAAATCTATTTATTTTATGATCGTCTTTTTGATGAGTCAACTTTTTACAATAGCACAAACCGTAACTACCTTTAGTGATGGAACCCCTGATGATGCTATCGCCTTGGATACCCAAGGCAATATTTATTGTTCTAATTATGTGGGCGATACTGTTTTTAAGTTTACCCCATCTGGGGGCATGACTCCTTTTATAACAGGGTTAAACACACCCAATGGCTTAGCGTTTAACTCTAATGAGGAATTATACATTTGTGATGGACAAGGAAATACCATCTATAAATATGATATTGATGGTAACCAATTAGCTTCGTACCCAATTCCCGGGCATCCCTCCGGAATTGTAAAATCATTTAATGATGAAACCATGATATTTACACTCTACACGGAGAACAAAATAATGCATTTAGATACCGATGGAACCATTACTGAAATTTCTTCGGCACCCGAATTAAGTGGCCCTGTGGGAATTGTGTACGATGATAATGGAAATTTATTTGTGGGGAATTATAACAACCGGGAAATTTATAAAGTATTGCTTAATGGAGATTTAGAATATATTGCACAGTTACCCACCGAAGGAGGTACTTTTCCAAATTTGGGATTCATCACTTTTGGGCAAGGGAAGCTTTGGGGTACCGTGATGGGAAATGATAAAATTTATTGGGTAAATCCCAATGAAGTAGATGACTATGGTCTTTTTGCGGGAAGTACACAAGGAAGCATGGATGGGGATATTTCTGTCGCGACTTTTCATACGCCTAATGGAATTCTTTTTGATGAACCCAATAATAGAATTTTAATTACCGATTTTGGCACTAAAAACCTACGGATTATCTCAGGAGTGACTTTGGGAAACGATGAATTTCAATTACATGAGGCAAGTGTTGCTGTGGTTCCTAACCCGATAGCAAGTTCTTTTGAAATACAGTTTAAAGATAAACTCATTTCAACATTTACATTGAAAGTATATGACACTTTGGGAAAAGTTGTCTTTCAAGGGAAAAATATAAATTCAAATTCGAAGATTGATGCAGCAAGCTGGGAAAGAGGAATCTATTTTCTGGAAATACATACCGATAAAGGAACTATTCAGAAAAAAATAATAAAATAGTTAGTTGTGTTAATTAGTTGAAATTCATTAACTTTCATTGGCTCTATTGAAAATCTTCAGAGTTTACAAAAGTTTATATTAATTAAAAAATGGACAGAAGAGAATTCACAAAGCAACTATTAACTACGGTTTCAAGTTTTGCTTTAATGGATTCTCTTTTGGCTTTTAATGCTATTGAAAAGAATATTAAACCTATTACCGACCATTGGGCTATAAGCCTCCAAGAATATTGTTCAGATTTAAAAATAAATGCGATTACACCTATTCAATGGCAACAAAAAATAGAAGAACTCTATTGCAAAGTTGACCTCGAAGAGCTTTTAAAATTTATAAATTTTGAGAACCTTGTTAAGGGGTTCGAGTATCCGGAATATGGTGTTTCTACAAAACCCGTTAAATTTCCAATATTGCAAGGACTCCCCGAAAACACGGTTTTTGTAAAAAAGATTTTTGGAATGAAAAAGGACAGAGCCATTATCCCTCACGGGCATAGCAATATGGCATCTGCACATTTACTTTTAAAAGGAGAAATGCATCTTAGGCATTACGAAAAGATTCATCAAGAATCTCAAAATTTAATCATTAAACCATCTATAGATACAATTGCCAAGGTAGGGGAAAGTTCTTCCATTTCAGATGAAAAAGACAATGTACATTGGTTTATTGCTCATACGGAAACTGCATTTACGTTTGATGTGATTATGTTAGACTTGAACCAAAAAAGTTATGACATCCATAACCTTGACATATACAAATCTGAAGATTTAAAAAATGGAACTCTTAAAGTCCCCATTCTGGACACTCAAGTTGCCTTAAAAAAATACGGTAAACACCATCATTAAACGAAAGAATTTTTAATGATGCTCAAATTTCTGAAGGGTGTCTAAAGCTTTGTTTACGGAAGAAATATTTTCAATGGTTAATAACAACCGCAATCCATTTCGGGTTTGTTTTTCTTTCATTTTTACCGTTTGCGGGTTGCCCTGTACAAATTGAAGCACTTTTCCGAAGGCAGAACTTTGGTAAAAACTACTTTGCTGGTCGCTAATAAAGTAGCCGGTTAGCTTCTTGTTTTTCATAACAACACGCTCCAACCCCATTTGTAGGGCCCTCCATTTTATGCGAACACTATTTAGCAAATCCACAGCAGGCTTGGGTAATTCCCCAAAACGATCGATAAGTTCAGCTTCAAATTTTTGAAGTTCGGCTTCCGTTTTTAATTCGTTGAGCTGGGTATAGAGATGGAGTCTTTCGGTTATGTTATTAATGTAATCATCGGGGAAAAGTAAAGTAAAATCAGTATCGATGACAGTTTCCTTCAGAAATTCTTTCTTTTCGTGTTGCGTTCCGGCGTATAAGTCTTTAAATTCTTTTTCCTTCAGCTCATCAATGGCTTCAGCAAGAATTTTTTGATAGGTTTCAAAACCAATTTCATTAATAAACCCGCTTTGTTCTCCTCCCAACAAATCACCGGCTCCACGAATCTCCAAATCTTTCATGGCAATTTGAAAACCACTTCCTAAATCGGTAAATTGTTCCAATGCCGTGATACGCTTCCGAGCTTCATCGGTCATCGCACTGTATTCGGGTGTGATGAAGAAGCAAAAGGCTTTTTTATTACTTCGGCCCACACGACCACGCATTTGGTGCAAGTCTGAAAGGCCAAAATTATTGGCATTGTTAATAAAAATGGTATTGGCGTTGGGTACGTCGAGTCCACTTTCAATAATGGTCGTGGAAACCAGCACATCAAATTCGTTATTCATAAACCGAAGCATGACGTCTTCCAGTTTTTTCCCTTCCATTTGGCCGTGGCCAATACCTATTTTGGCATCGGGTACCAAGCGTTGTACCATTCCAGCTACTTCCTGAATGTTTTCAATGCGGTTATGCACAAAAAAAACCTGTCCGCCACGGGAAATTTCATAACGAACGACATCGCGAATCACTCCTTCCGAAAAACGAACTACTTGTGTTTCCACCGGATACCGATTGGGAGGAGGTGTATTAATAACCGAAAGATCTCGTGCTGCCATTAAACTAAATTGAAGCGTACGCGGAATTGGAGTTGCTGTTAATGTGAGCGTATCCACGTTTTCCTTAATGGTTTTGAGTTTGTCTTTTACCGCCACACCAAATTTCTGTTCCTCATCAATAATGAGCAATCCCAAATCTTTAAATGCTACCGATTTGTTCACTAATTGGTGGGTTCCAATCACGATATCGAGGCTTCCATTAGCAAGACCTTCCAAGACTTCGCTTCGTTGTTTGGCACTTCGGAAACGGTTAAGGTAATCGACCTTTACAGGCATATCTGATAGTCGTTCTGAAAACGTTTTAAAGTGCTGAAATGCCAAAATGGTAGTGGGAACCAAAACAGCAACCTGCTTGCCATTGTCCACCGCTTTAAAAGCGGCCCTTATGGCGACTTCGGTTTTTCCAAAACCTACGTCGCCACATACTAAACGATCCATAGGCTGTTCACTCTCCATGTCGCGCTTTACATCTTCCGTAGCCGTTACTTGATCGGGGGTGTCTTCATAGATAAAAGAAGATTCCAACTCGTGCTGTAAATAGGAATCGGGGGCGTAAGAAAATCCCTTTTGCAACCTACGTTTGGCATACAATTCAATTAAGTTGAACGCAATTTCCTTGACCCGAGTTTTGGTTTTTTGCTTAAGTGCTTTCCAAGCGCTACTGCCCAATTTGTAAATTTTGGGAACGCTGCCGTCCTTACCGTTAAATTTTGAAATCTTATGAAGCGAATGAATGCTCAAATACAAAATATCCCGGTCTCCATAAATGAGTTTAATGGCTTCCTGCGGTTTGCCTTCCACGTCTATTTTTTGCAATCCTCCAAACTTCCCTATTCCGTGGTCAATATGGGTTACGTAATCCCCTATTTCCAAAGAGGTAAGCTCTTTTAGGGTAATGGCTTGCTTTTTGGCGTAGCCGTTTTTTAGTTGAAATTTATGATAGCGTTCAAAAATTTGATGATCGGTGTAGCAAATCAATTTTTGGTCTTCGTCCCGAAAGCCTTGGTAGAGTGGAAAAACCACCGTTTCAAATTGTTCAACATGTTGATGGGTATCTTCAAAAATATCATGAAAGCGTTTGGCCTGTGCTTCACTGCTGCAAAAAATATAATTTTTAAAACCTTTTTGCGTGTTTTCATTTAGGTGATCGATCAATACATTGAATTGTTTATTGAAAGAAGGCTGAGGTTTTATATGAAATGTAATTGCAGAAGCATCGGCAGCATTTACAGAAGCAGCAATAGTAACTGTTTTGAAGCTTTTAAGTTGTTCTTTTAGTAGTGCCGAAGTACAGAAAAGTGCTTCGGGTTCGCTCAATTTTACTTCCGTTGTAATGGAAGAAAAAATTTCGGAAGCTTTTACAAAAAGTTTGTGGATGCTGTTTAAAAGGAGTTCTTCATTTTTTAAAAAGACTACTGTTTTACTGGCAATATATTGAAGAAAAGTTTCCCGTTTTTCATCCAACATTTTGTTTTCTACATTCGGAATGATGGAGACCTTTTTTTTCTGCTCCAGCGAAAGTTGTGTTTCTACATCAAACGTGCGGATACTTTCAATTTCATCTCCAAAAAACTCAATACGATACGGCTCGTCGTTACTAAAAGAGAACACATCCAAAATCCCACCACGCACCGAAAATTCTCCGGGTTCGGTCACAAAATCGGTGCGTTTAAAATGATACTCAAACAGGACTTCGTTTACAAAATCAATAGAGAGTTCTTCCCCCACATGAACTTTTAACGTATTTCGCTCCAGTTCTTTTTTGGTCACTACTTTTTCAAAAAGGGCTTCGGGATAAGTGACAATGATAGCCGGTTTTTTTCGGGAATTGATTCGGTTAAGGACTTCACTTCGAAGCAGCACGTTGGCATTGTCTGTTTCTTCAATTTGGTAAGGTCTTCGGTAACTTCCCGGATAAAAGAGAACGGTATCTTCTCCCAATACTGCTTCCAAATCGTTTAAATGGTAAGCCCCTTCCTCTTTGTCGTTAAGAATTACCAAAAAAGGTACTTCCGAAGACTTAAAAACTTCAGCAATAACTAAAGAAAGAGCAGAACCGACGAGACCTTGAATGTGGGTTAAGTTTTGAGAATGGGTAATAGCTTCCTGCAGTTTTCGGGTGTTCGAAGACTGTGAAAAAAGGGAGGAAACAAAAGTGTTACTCATTGAAGTGGCAAAGATAGCAAAGACCAGAATGGAGAAAAAAAGTTGGGGTTATTTTTACAGAAATTTTCAGTTAAAAGGATTACAAACTTTATATTTGCACTATAAATTTGAACTATGTCATTTACAGATCTTTTTGAAAGCGGAACCCACCGAAGAAACCTTGGTCACTTTGCTTCCATGGCAAATATTGCCTCTACTCACGGAGCCATACACGAAAATGAAGAAAAATTATTGAAGCGTTTTGCGCGAAAATTGGATATCAGTGAGCTTGAATACGAAGAAGTATTAAAAAATCCTTCCAAATATCCTATAAATCCGCCCAATACTGCCGATGACCGATTGGAACGTTTGCTGGATTTGTTCAAAATAATTTTTGCAGATCACGAAATTGATGATGATGAACGTGTTTTAATTGAGCGATATGCCATTGGTTTAGGCTATACAGAAGAGTTGGCGACAACCCTTATCAAGCGCTCGATTGAAATCTTCAACGGGGGTCTAGACCTTGAAGACTACCGCTATCTTCTCAATAAGAAATAATACAAACTAGCTAAAAAATTAGGAGGGTTTGTGCAGTTGCATGAACCCTTCTGCTTTTTCTACCATATTGCTACTTCCACAAATAAAGGGCGTTCTTTGGTGTAATGCTGTGGGTTGAATATCTAAAATACGCTCAAACCCATTGCTTGCTTTTCCTCCGGCTTGTTCCGCAATAAACGCCATGGGGTTGCACTCGTACAAAAGGCGTAATTTTCCGTTAGGATCCTTAGCGGTGTTTGGATAGATATAAATTCCGCCTTTAATCATATTCCGGTGAAAATCGGAAACCAAAGAACCAATGTATCGTGACGTGTATGGGCGATCCCCTTCTTCTTTTTGGCAGTATTTAATATAATCTTTCACACCTTGAGGGAAATGCACATAATTTCCTTCGTTTACGGAATAGATTTTCCCGTCTTTTGGGAATTGCATATTGGGATGTGACAGGTAATAAGTACCAATGGCAGGATTCAGGGTAAATCCGTTTACTCCGTGCCCTGTCGTGTAAACAATCATCGTGGAGGTTCCATAAATAATATACCCTGCAGCGACTTGTTTATTTCCGGGTTGCAAAAAATCTTCCAAAGTTACCGGAGTTCCTTCCGGGGTAATTCTTCGGTAAATGGAAAAAATAGTCCCCACCGAGACGTTCACATCAATATTGGAAGAACCGTCTAAGGGGTCTATAAGTACTACATATTTATTGTCGTTATTACCACTTCGTCCTTTAATGGTAATAAAATCATCTTCTTCCTCGCTCGCAATACCACACACAATTTCACGATTGGTTAAGGTTTTTATAAAGGCATTGTTGGCAAACACATCCAGTTTTTGTTGGTCTTCTCCTTGCACATTGGTATCCCCGGCAGTACCCAAAATATCGACCAAACCGGCTTTATTTACTTCGTGATTAACTACTTTAGCGGCTAAACGGATGGAGTTAATCAAACGAGAAAGTTCACCGGAGGAGTATTTAAATTCGCTTTGGTTTTCAATAATAAATTCGCCAAGAGTGGTGTTTTTTTGTAGTGTCATGCGGGAAGGTTGAAACTTTGAAGCAAATATCGGGATTTTTAAGAAATAGAAACGATATTTGTGAGGCAAAACGCAAATGGTTATGGTTGTTAGAAAAGCAACAAAAGAGGATATGCCCCAAGTACTTGGGCTCATTAAAGAATTGGCGGTTTTCGAAAAAGAGCCCGAAGCCGTTGTTATTACCCTTGCCGAGTTGGAAGCTGCCGGATTTGGAGACAACCCTCAGTTTACTTGTTTTGTGGCCGAAATGAATTCTGAAATAGTTGGGATGGCATTGGTGTATTTCCGGTTTTCCACTTGGGTAGGGAATACGGTCCATCTAGAAGACCTTATTGTAAAAGAACATATGCGTGGTAAGGGAATAGGGATAGCATTGTATAAAAAAGTGATGGAGTATTCAAAAGCTCAAGGAGTAAAACGGGTTAACTGGATGGTGTTGGGCTGGAATAAAGATGCCATTGCTTTTTATGAAAACACAGGTGCTAAGGTTTTGGAAGAATGGTGGCAAGTAGAAATGAATCAAACAGCATTGGATAATTTTTTAAGCAAATGAAGGTATTCAAATTTGGAGGTGCCTCGGTAAGGGATGCCGAAGGGGTTAAAAATGTAAAAAAGGTGATCGATTTTACTGCCGAAAAGGATTTGGTGGTAGTAATCTCTGCCATGGGGAAAATGACCAATGCACTGGAAGTAGTAGTTGCCAAGTATTTTGAAAAAAATGTTGCTGAATTGGAAGCATCTATCAGTGATATTTATCAGTACCACCTTACTATTGCAAATGAGTTATTTCCAAACACTTCGCATCCTGTCTATACAAGAATAGCTAAGTGGTTTTCAGAAATGAAAGCTTTTTTAGAAAGTAATAAGTCTTCCAATCATGCTTTTGTTTATGACCAAATTGTAAGCTATGGCGAATTAATTTCAACCACCATTGTTTCCGAATATTTGAATGAAAATGATGTAAATAATACATGGTTAGACGTACGGCAGTGTATTAAAACGGATACCTATTACCGAGATGCTAGAGTAGATTGGGAACAAACCCAAAAAGCAATACAAGGGGTTACCTCCCAAAAAGGAATTACCATTACCCAAGGATTTTTAGGTGCCGAAGAAACCTACAAGTTCACCACGACATTGGGTAGAGAAGGAAGTGATTATACTGCAGCGATATTTGGCTATTGTTTAAATGCACAAAGTGTGACTATTTGGAAGGATGTCCCCGGGGTATTAAATGCCGATCCTCGCTATTTTTCCAGTACGCAGTTATTGCATCATATTTCTTATCGGGAAGCGATTGAGCTTGCCTTTTACGGAGCCTCGGTGATTCACCCTAAAACCCTTCAACCCCTTCAAAGAAAAGAAATACCCTTGTTTGTAAAATCCTTTGTACAACCCGAAGCACCCGGTACCTGTGTAGGCAAAGGAGTCCTGTTGGATCCTATGGTTTCCTGTTTTATTTTGAAGAAAAACCAAGTGTTAATATCGCTTTCATCGTTAGATTTCAGCTTTATGATGGAAGATAACATTAGTGAGGTATTTAATTTACTTCATAGTTATAAAATGAAGGTAGAACTTATTCAAAATTCGGCCATTAGTTTTTCAGTATGTGTAGATAACAAGTACAATTCCTTAGAAAATTTACTTTCAAAACTGAAGGAAAAATTTAAAGTAACACATCATGCCGACGTTACACTTTACACGGTACGGCATAGCAAGCCACAGGAAATAGCAACCTTAATAAAAGGGAAAGAAGTCCTCTTAAAACAAGAAAGTAGCGAAACTGTTCAGGTGGTGGTAAAGGGATAGCGCTAAGTTTCGTGCGGTTTCGTTATATTTGTTTTGCCAGATTTCCAAAAAAACAACCAACACCCTTTATTCCATGGGATTAGTAAACGCAAAAGAAGTTGCCAAAGCCATAAAAGTGGACAACCTCGGCTTTTTAGGTACTTCCTTGGGTTGGTTGTTGATGAAGGTGTTGAAAATTTCGACGATGAATAAAATTTATGATCGAAATAAACATCTTCATGAGCTGGAATTTATCAATGCCTTACTGAAGGAATTTGAAATTAACTTTGAAATTCCGGAAGAAGATTTAAAGCGTATTCCTAAAACTGGCGCATTTATTACCATTTCCAATCATCCTTTGGGAGGAATAGACGGTATTTTATTATTGAAATTACTGGCAGAACATCGTCCCGATTTTAAAATCATTGCCAATTTTCTTTTACACCGAATAGAGCCTTTGAAGCCTTACGTAATGCCTGTAAATCCTTTTGAAACTCACAAAGATGTGAAAAGCAGTTTTACGGGTTTTAAGCATGCACTAAATCATTTAAAAGAAGGGCACGCCCTTGGGATTTTCCCTGCAGGAGAGGTTTCTACCTATTGCGATGGTAAGCTATTGGTAGATAAACCTTGGGAAGTTGCCGCTATGAAACTGGTTAAAAAAGCCGAAGTCCCTGTGGTACCCATCTATTTTCACGCCAAAAACAGCAAGCTTTTTTACCGTTTGGCAAAACTGAGTGATACGCTGCGTACGGCCAAATTACCATCCGAATTGTTAACTCAGAAAGAACGTATCATAAAGGTTAGGATTGGCAATCCTATTCCTGTTAGCGACCAGCAAGAGCATCAAACTTTGGAAGAATTTACGGAATTCCTTCGGAAGAAAACCTATGTTTTGGCTAATCCCTTCGAAAAGAAAAAATTGCTCGAACAAATTCCAAAAACACTGAAAATTCCCAAACCTCCCAAAAAAATTGCAGGCCCAATACCTATAAGCGCCATGATGAGTGAAGTGGAAAAATTAAGGGAATTGGACAAACGACTCTTGATTAGCAAAAATTATGAAGTGTTTTTGGCACAGGCGCACCTTATCCCTAATATATTACAGGAATTAGGGAGATTGCGAGAAATCACTTTTAGAGAAGTGGGCGAGGGAACCAATCAAGCAACCGATTTAGACAAATTCGATTCTTACTATCACCATATGTTTTTGTGGGATAATGAGACCCAGCAAATAGCAGGAGCCTACCGTATGGGTCTGGGGTCAAAAATATTTCCACAGTATGGGATAGATGGGTTTTATCTTCAGGATTTATTTCGTTTTGAACCCGAATTGTTCGATATGATGAGTAAGTCCATAGAAATGGGCCGCGCTTTCATCATTAAAGAGTATCAGCAACGCCCTATGCCATTGTTCTTACTTTGGAAAGGAATTGTACATACCACGCTTCGTTATCCCGAACATAAATTTTTAATTGGCGGTGTAAGTATCAGCAATAAGTTTTCTGAATTCAGTAAAAGTTTAATGATTGAATTTATGAAGTCGAATTACTACGATCCCTATGTAGCTCAGTACATCAATCCGAAAAAGGAATTCAAAGTAAAACTGAAGGATGCCGATAAAGACTTCATTTTTGACGAAACTGAAGCCGATTTAAACAAGTTTGATAAATTGATAGATGAGGTGGAACCCGGAAGTCTTCGTTTGCCAGTTTTGATTAAAAAATACATCAAGCAAAACGCCAAAGTAGTTGCTTTTAATGTGGACCCTCTCTTCAACAATGCGGTAGATGGGCTTATGTATATTCGTATTGCCGATCTTCCGGAAAGTACCGTAAAACCGGTTATGGAAGAATTTCAGGCCGAGTTAGAGCGCAAATATCTTTCCAAAAACGAAGAGGAATAATTATTTTTTCTCCTTTATCTTACACGTATTCCAACCAAAAATAGGATACAAGGGGCAATAACCTGTAATACCCGTAAAAGAAGTAGCAACAGCAAATAGAAGTAGGACGACTGCTAAAGTTCCCGAAATGATATTTGTAAAATAGAGGATAAGGATAGTAATTGCTATGACAAATCGAATAGCCCTATCCCAAGTTCCCATGTTCTTTTTTAGATTCATTCTTTAGGATAACATTTCTTTTAAGAGAAAGATTCAATAACTTAACTATTAAAGGTACTTTCTTTTGTAAAATCAACAAAACAAAGAACGCATTCTTTTACTAAAAGAAATAAAAAAACCCGAGGTTTGCCCCGGGTTAATGATAGTTTTTAGAAAAACTAATTATTTTTTTTCAGTATTAGTAGTGGCAGTGGTATCGTTCAATTTTGCCATAATCCCTTCGTGCGCCTTCATCATATTTTCTTGAAGGGTTTTAAGGGTTGTGTTTTCTTCCATCATTTTTGTGTTGTTCTCAATAATGGTATTGATTTGAGCTTCTTTTTCTTCAGCGCTTAAGGCAGCAAAATTAGTAGCTAAATCTACATACCCTTCAAAGGTTTTCTTTTGACCTTCTAATACAGTAGATTGGCTTGTAAAAGCAGCTTCGTGTTCTGCCAAAGATGCCAATAATGAAGAGTCTAAAGGTTGCATAGCATTAATTTTTTCACTCATTTGCTTGTGCATGGTGGTCATTTTTTCAAAAGTTGCTTGCAAATCTGCAGAAACTGTTTGCAGACTATCCTTTTGGGTCATTAATTGGGTGAATTTTTCATTCAATTCTTTCGACTTGTTGTCACATGAAATAGCTAAAACTGCTACAGCAGCAAGGGCTAAAATTATTTTTTTCATTTTACTTTTTGTTGTTTTTGTTATTTGGCATGAACAGAGGGGTCTTGCTCTATTTCATGGCGCAAATGTAAAAAAATAGTAATTCCAAAATTAAAAGCAACAAAAATATTTTTCTAAGCTGATAATGAGATGGTTATGGCTTAAAAATATAGAAATTTATATTTTATTTGGGTTCAATAATTAAAAAAACGGCGGTACTGTCACCAATATTTTGTACTTCGTGAATGGAGGTTTCTGCTTTGTAGAAATCGTAACCGGTGGGGACATTAACTTCACGGATACCCTTTTCATCAGTAATTTTAAATGTACTGCCTTTTAGTGTATATCCAAAATGAGGCACATGCTCGTGACGTTCATGGCCTACTCCTGGCGGGAAGGTACATTTTAATACCCGAATGGTTTCATCTTCTTCCAAAACTTCACACACTTTTTGACCTTCCCAACCTGCCTCTAAAGGGTCTGGGAGATTTAGTGCGTTTATATTTTCTGAAGAAAAACAGCGAGATGAGATTAACAAAATTGCAACAATGGCAGGAAACGCTTGAATCCAAAATATTCTTTTTGAAACAGTATAAGCACCTACAATTCCCGCAACAATAACACAACTTAAAAAGAATATAGAAATATTGGTTTTCCAAACATCATCTTCAATAAAATAAGTCCAAATAAGTCCGGCAGCTAAAAAACCATTGTATAATCCTTGATTGGCCATCATGGATTTGGTGCTGGCAAATAACTCTTTAGGAAACCCTCTGAAAATTTTTGGCCCTTTTGTGGTCCAAGCAAAGGCTTCAAAGTAAAAAAAATAGAGGTGTAGAAAGGCAATAAAGCCTATTAGTATAGCAATAATTGTTGCCATGATTTTATAGATTGGTGTCTATAAAATTACGACAATATTCTTTTATTTCATTTCGGGCTTTTTCAAAAGCACTGTGTTTTTCTTCTTCGGAACCTGTTACTTTGGAAGGGTCAAAGAAATTATGATGTAATCTCGTTGCATTGGGTGCCGGAATGAACGGGCAGTTTTCATTGGCGTGATCACAGACAGTAATGATAAAATCCCAATCAATTCCGTTGTACTCATCTACATGGTTTGAGGTGTGATTTGAGATATCAATTCCATCCTCTTTCATAATAGAAACCGCTCCGGGATTCAATCCGTGGGTTTCAATCCCGGCACTAAAAACTTGTATTTTTCCCTTTCCAAATTCTTTTAAATAGCCGTGTGCCATCTGGCTTCGGCAACTATTGCCGGTACAGAGAACTAATACATTTTTCATATAGTGTATTTTTTTACTTCGGTATTCCAGTTCTACATTGTCGTGCCAAATGCCGTCTCTTTCGCCTATTTTTACTTTTCTGCCTACCATTCTGAACCCACATGATTCATGCAAACGGATACTGGCTTGATTTTGAGCAAAAGTACGGGCTTGTATGGTCCAAATTCCATAGGCTTCAGCTTCTTCTATTTGTTTCAAAAGCAACGCTTTTCCGATACCAATGTTTCTGAATTTTTCACCTACATAAATGGTGTTTTCCACAACACCTTTATAAACGGGGCGTTTGGAGATAGCACTAAAAGCACACCAAGCTGCAACCTGATTATTGTGTAGTACTACCAATCTTCCCACGGGAAGAAACCGCTCATTCCAGGCTTCCCAAGAAGGAACTTCCGTTTCAAAAGTGGCTATTCCCGTTGCCATTCCATCTTCGTAGATTTTGGAAACCTGCAGGTAATGATTTTTATGAAGCGGAATAATTTCCATTGTTAACAACAGCCGCTTCCTGGCGAACAGCAGGCTTCGGCCGTTTCTAATTTGGGCTCAGAAATGCCACAGGCTTCTTTGGCTTTGCAATCGGTTTTTTGAATAGCTAATTTCAAGCGAAGTTGCTTTTCAAAAATTTCAAAATCGTCAACAAAAAGTTGTGCGGTATGAAAGGTGGCATTGCTATATTCAAATTTTATTTCTGCATCAAAATCGAAAGGTTTCATTTGCCCTACTTTCTTCAAAATCCCCAATGCCTTGAAGGTACTCATATATTCCTTTTTGTTTTTTTCAGAAGGGCTTTCCCAAAGTTGCACAATAGTTTCGTTCCAAGAATCGATTCCCGAGCCGCAGTCCACTGAATCGATGGATACGTGTTTAACTTCGGTAATGTGGTAATTTGGAGCTACATATTTTCCGGAGGTGTATTCAAAAAGTAACGATTTGTCTTTATGATTTTCTAGAAGTGATAAAAATTCGTGTGTTTTCATGATAGTAAGATTAACAGCATTGTGCTGAGGTGTGATTAAAAAACTGATTTAAAACCTGTTGAAATTCTTTAAAACGGGCTACATCCAAACAGTAACAAAGGCGTTTACCTTCAAAATTTCCTTTTAGTAATCCTGCATTGCGAATCACTTGCAGGTGTTGTGAAATGGTAGGTTGGGAGAGGCCAATTTCATCCACAATATCCCCACAAATACAATTTTCTTGTTTGGCAATGTATTCCAAAATAGCTACTCTGGCAGGATGCGAAAGTACTTTCGCAATTTCAGAAATCAAGATGTGAGTTTCAGTATGAATTTCTACTTTGGAAGCACCCATAGCATAATTAATTAATATTGCAATATTACGATAATAAGAGTAAATAAAAAGCTTTCCGTGTTTTTTTGAAAGCTTTTCTAAAAATTTAAAACCAAGGTTTTTTTCCTACTTGATATGTTTGGTAGAACTCTTCGTCACTTTTGGTAAGGTAAATAATCCCCTCAATTAATCCAATGATTCCAGTAGCCATATAAATAAAAACTCCAATAATAAGGCAGGAGGTTGCAATTCCTAATAAAGTCCCTCCTAAAAGGATAAATCCTTCTTTTTGATAGCCTAGGATAAATTTGTGAACGCCAAAAGCTCCTAAAAAAATACCCAAAAGACCTGCCAGTAATTTTTTGTTTTCACCACTTTTGGTAGCTTCATTCCAGCCTTCTTTAAATTCGCTAGCAGTACTTTTTGCTTCGTCTTTTATCTCTTTGGCGGTATCTTTAATTTCATCGCCCAGATTTTCTTTGTTTTCTTCAGACATGATTTTGAATGGTTTTTAGTTGAAAATTAAAAGTACTAATTTTTTTAAAAATAGAACTACCGGAAAACCATTAGTTTTTATGACTTCCAATTACTCAAAAGCAGCATCTTTGGGTTCCCAAAGTTCAATTTTGTTGCTATCGTTATCCATAATCCAGCCAAATTTTCCATACTCGTATTCTTGCATTTCCCCAACAATAGTAACCCCTTCGTCTTTTAAAACTTGTAATAATTCAACCAAGTTTTCTACGCGGTAATTGAACATGAAATCTTTTTGGGAGGGTTCATAATATTTGGTATTTTCAGCAAAAGGGCTCCATTGTGTTGAGCATTTATTGCCTTCATTATCCTTCCACCAAAAGGAGCATCCCCAATCGTCTGTGGGAAAACCAAGGTGCTTATGGTACCATTCTTTTGTGGCTTTTGGATCTTTTGCTTTAAAAAATAATCCGCCAATTCCAGTAACTCTTTTTTTCATTTTTTTCTGTTTTTGTGAGCGTTTTCATATATGGAAATCCATTCTTCGACACTCATTTTTGAAGTTAATTCGCCAATGAGTTGGTAGGGAATATCTTCTATTTTTTTAAATCGAATACAACTTTTCCCCATGTCGAGCTTTGTTTTACAATGCTTGGGATATTCACCCACAAACCAATCCAATAATTCTTTTTTGGAATACATGCCCATATGATATAAGGCAATAAAGTTTTTTTGGGAAGCCACATTCATAAAAGGGAGAGGTATTTCTGGAGCACAGTGATATCCGTCGGGATACATTGAATGGGGAACATAATAGGCCAACATTCCGTAGCCAATGCCTTCTTGAAATCCTTTGGGGAGATTCTTTAAAATGGTTTCCCGAAGCTTTTGGACAGGAGCTTTTCGATCTTCCGGAAGTTGCGTTATATATTCTTGCGGGGTGGAAGCTTGATATTGCATAAAATAGTTATTTGCGTTGTAAAATTAATGCCGAAATGACCGAAATGATAAGTCCCATTAAAACCACGGTGGCAAACATTATAAACGCCATAAAACCAGAACCTCCATAATCTTTCATTTGCTGCTCAAGAAGTGCTTTTTGAGTTTCAAATTCTTGGGCAGGGAGTTGTTGTTGCATCATTTCTAACGATGTTGCTAAGTACTCTTCGGCAAAATTTGGGTTAATAACGGTAGTATAAATATAGTCCATAATACCCACTCCAATACCGGTAATAGCTGAAATAAGAACTCCAATAAGCAAAGCTTTTCCAAAAGAAACAGTGCCCCCATTTTCTTTATCTCGATAATATTTTATGCCAAAAAACACAAAACTTAAAGAAACCAGCATACTGGTATATCCTAAAATTTCTTGAGTTGAGAAATCTAAATTTTGAAGAAATACCAGTGCAATTAAGAATAACAGCAATCCCGTAAGGAAGCCATAAAGACCATATCTAAAAATTGTTTTTTTCATGTTTCAAAAATTTAAAGTTGATGATAAAATTAGTTTGAGATATTAAAAAATGACTCATACTAAAGTACCAAAATAGCATAACTTTAGTACTAAAATACAGTTTTAAAGAATGTTTAAATCTTTTGATTTTTGAACCGCCTGTGTTCTTCTTTTTACATCCAATTTTTGAAAAAGATTGGAAACATGAGTTTTTACGGTACTTTCTGAAACATAAAGCTGGTCTCCTATTTCTTTATTTGAATACCCCTCAGAGATTTTTTGAAGAATTTTATACTCTCTTTCTGAAATACCCAAGGAGGATATTCTTTCCGTATTAATAATTGTATCGCTTTTCTTTTCTTTGGGAGATTTCTTGTTAAGCCACATTCCTATAAACAAGAAAATAACGGCGATAATGGCAATAATACTTTCAATGTTTATACTTCCTTTAGTAATACTGTATTTGCTTATTTGAAACAAACCCAATAAGGAAATACTAATCATCGAAAAAGTAATGATTGTTTTTTTCAATACTTTTTTGCATTAAATTTTTCTATAATTTTTTCCACGATGGTCTGGGCTAATTTTTCTTTACTTTCAACCGTCCATCCTGCTATGTGGGGAGAAAGAATTACATTGTCCATGGTAATTAATTCTTTCATGGCAGGAGGCATTTCAGCATTAAATAAGGACTCAAAAGAACTCTTTTCATATTCTAAAACATCGAGTCCTGCGCCCAAAATCTTTCCGCTTTTTAATGCCGAAACTAAATCTTCGGTCACTACACTCTTTCCCCTTGCCGTATTCAATAGCCAAAACGGTTTTTTAAATTTTGAAATAAATTGAGCATCCACCATGTTATTAGTTTTAGGGGTCCAAGGGGTATGAAGACTTACCACATCTACCAAGTCAAACAGTGTTTGAAGGCTTACCTGAGTTGCATTTTTATTGCCTACATCTTCTTTAATGTCATAACAAAGCACGGTACAATTAAAACCCTTCAGTTTTTTGGCAAATGCTTTTCCCATGTTTCCGTAGCCAATAATTCCTACGGTTTTTCCATCCAATTCAACACCGCGATTACTTTCTCTGTGCCACAGTCCTGCCTTTACCTCCCTATCAGCTTTATTCAGATTATTAAAAAGGGAGAGCAGCATTCCTAACGCATGTTCTCCTACGGCATTTCTGTTACCTTCGGGGGCTGCAATGAGTTTAACCTTTTTCTTTTTGGCATACGGAATATCTATACTGTCCAACCCAGCACCCACTCGGGCAATAAATCTTAGTTTTTTGGCAGCATCTAAAAAGGGTTGATCAATTTTAAAACGGCTTCTAATAACAACTCCGTGGTATTTGTGAATCTTTTTTTCCACTTCTTCTTTTGAAGAAGTGTAGTCTTCATCATTTTTAAATCCGGCTTTTTGTAACTCCTCTAAAAGTAAGGGGTGATTCGTATCAAGATGAAGGATTTTCATGATTAAATTTTAGGGTATTGCGTTTTTGTTTTTTCTGTAATCATATTTCCTGTGTGTTTTGTAGAAAGTTTTTCAAACAAAAGCACATAAACTTCTTCTCCATTTTGGGTTTTTGGGCAGTGTTCTACCCCTTTTGGAACAACAATAATCTCACCTTCTTTTACAATTTCTTTTGAAGTTCTAAAATGCATCTCAAGTGTTCCTTTTTGAACAAAAAATAATTCATCTTCATCCTCATGTTTGTGCCAAACAAAATCTCCTTTAATTTTGGCCAACAGCACTTGCATATCATCTACAACAGCTATTTGGTGGGGCGACCAGTGCTCTGAAAATGTGCTGAACTTTTGAGAGACATTTAGCGTTTTCATAAATTTTTTTATTGAAACAAAGTACGAATTTCGTCTGTAATCTTTGTAGGTTTTAACGTTTTAGCATCCAATAAACACCAAAGGGTTTTTGCTTCAATGAGTAATTTTTCGTCAGAGATTCTAGTAATTTTATAGTGTCTCTCACTTTTAACGCCTTCCGCAGTGCTTACCCATGTTTCAATTTGTAATTCTTGACCTTCATAAGCCGGATTTTTATAATCTATAGAATGGTGCAATACATACCAAACATAGTTTTCTTTTATCACTGGTGAAGCATGGGTTTCCCAATGTGCTTCTGCAGCATCCAAGCACCATTGCAGATACGAAAGATTGTTTACATGATTTCTTGCATCGATAGCAGATGCGGGAACTAATATTTTTTTTCTGAATACTTTAGGTTTCAAAACCCTAATATCAATTTAGATAAATAAAAGAATAGAAAAATTCCAAAAATATCATTGCTGGTAGTAATAAAAGGCCCTGTGGCAATGGCAGGGTCTATCCCTCTTTTATTGAGTATTATAGGAACGAAAGTGCCTACCAAGGCGGCTACGATAATAACAGATAGCATTGATATGGCAATAGTAAAACTTACTCTTTGTTCCAAGCCGGCAATAAACCCAAAAAGGATTACTAAGAGCCCCAATGCCAAACCGTTTATTAAAGCAAGGCCAACTTCTTTTATAAGACGGTTAAAGAGACTTCCTTTCACGTTATCATTTGCCAAACCTTG
Source organism: Flavobacteriaceae bacterium (assembly GCA_020435805.1). Lineage (GTDB taxonomy): Bacteria > Bacteroidota > Bacteroidia > Flavobacteriales > Flavobacteriaceae > Halomarinibacterium. The sequence continues at coordinate 10,477 of JAGQZA010000010.1, read as the reverse complement.
CACAATAATGGCACTGGATTGAACCCCAACATTTCCTGCCATAGCGGCAATTAATGGAGTAAAAAAGAAGAGTTCTACATAGTTGCTTATAGCTTCATCAAAGCCTTTCATAATGTAAACGCTTCCCAGTCCGCCAAAAAGCCCCAGGACTAACCATGGCAACCGCGCTCGTGTAAGTAACCAAACACTGTCATCTGCTTCTACATCACTAGAGATACCTGCGGCTAATTGGTAATCTTTTTCGGCTTCGTCTTTAATAAAATCAACAATGTCATCAATAGTTACCCTTCCTACCAAAACACCGGCATCATCTACTACAGGAATGGCTTCCAAATCATATCTCTGCATGATTCTGGCAACTTCTTCACCCTCAGCATGAACGGTGACAAAATCTACTTTGGGAATATACACGTCGCTAATATGTGCTTTTTCAGGAGCAGTTAGTAAGTCTTTCAAAGAAAGTCTTCCTTTTAATTTTCCTTCTTTATCTACCACATAAATAGAATGCACCCGGGTTACATTTTTGGCTTGGCGGCGCATTTCTCGCACACATCCTGCCGTAGTCCAAGTTTCTTTTACTTTTACCAATTCTTTCGCCATGAGTCCTCCCGCAGTGTCATCATCATACTTTAAAAGCTCAACAATGTCTGCGGCATGTTCTTCGTCTTCAATTTTAGAAATTACCTTTTGTTGAATGTCTTCATCCAATTCAGAAACTACGTCGGCCGCATCATCGGTATCCATCTCGGCAAGCTCTCGGGCAATTTCTTTGGGAGAAAGACGCTCTAGGATTTTTTCACGAACATCTTCGTCCACTTCCATAAGGGCTTCGGAAGTAATTTCGCTTTCTAGTAACTTGATAATATAGGTGGCATCGTCGCTATCAAGCTCTTCCAGAATTTCGGCGACATCGGCAAAGTGAAAATCGGTAAAGAGCTCTTTTAGGGCATTACTTTCCCCACTGGCAATAAGTTGCTCAATTTGTTCGAGGAATTCATTTGTGAGTTGAAATGCCATCGCGCTCTAATTTTTGAGTAAGCGTTATAAAATCGGGAACCGAAAGTTGTTCAGGTCGCATCGCAAAGATAGCATCTTCTTTTAGTTTTTCAGAAAGAGTGAATGTTTTTAAACTGTTACGAAGGGTTTTCCTGCGTTGTTGAAAGGCAGTCTTCACTACTTTAAATAGCAAATCTTCGTTGCAAGCCAAGGTAAAATTTTCCTTTCGTCGTAAGCGAAGGACCCCACTGTCCACTTTTGGGGGCGGATTGAATACGCCCGGTTTTACGGTAAATAAATATTCGGCATCGTAAAAAGCTTTTACCAATACCGATAGAATTCCGTAGGTTTTGCTTCCCTCTTTTTCACAGATACGTTGGGC
>JAGQZA010000010.1:0-9074 GCA_020435805.1 Flavobacteriaceae bacterium | reverse complement strand
GGTATTCGATGACGCCATTCCAACATTTTAAAAACAATTTGTGATGAAATATTGTAAGGGAAATTTCCGGTGATGGCAAAGGGAGCATTTTCAAATAAGGTTGAAAGGTCAAATTTTAAAAAATCGGCTTCCAAAATATGTAAATTTTCTTGAGGGTAGTGTTCCTGCAAATACGCAATGGATTCGGTATCAAGGTCCATTGCGACTACTTCCAAAGGTTTTGCAATGAGATACTTGGTTAAAACGCCCATGCCGGGGCCAATTTCCAAAACTTTGTTGTACCTATTTAGGGTAAGCGTATTGCCAATTTTTTCAGCAATGTGTTCATCATGAAGAAAATGTTGCCCTAAGTGTTTTTTGGCTTTAACGGGTTTCATTGCTCACTAATTATCTCCAATTCGGTTCTAAAGGCAATAAATTTTCCTTCAAAGGGTTTGCTTTGCGCACGAAGTGATGGAGCATCCTCTTTGTAATACTTCTCAAGGGTTTCTTTACTGTCGGTTCGGTATTGAATGGAATACGTAATCCCTCCCATTTCTTCTTCTACTTGTACACGAGTCATTAAAGCCTTGTAAAATTTTCCCGTTGCCAACATAGCGGGAATATGTTCTTTTTTCATCCAAGTAAGCCACTCTTCGTGTACACTTTCCTCAATATTAATGGTTACATTGTAAATATACATGGCTAATTTATTTCGTCACCACGAAGCATTCGGTACCGTTTTCGGGCTTCTACAAAGTAAATGCTATCCTTAAAATTAAAAATGATTTGCTCGTACAGTTGTTTTGCTTTTTCAGGTTGCCCCAACTGATTTTCGTACAATTTTGCCAATTTAAAATGGGCATCATCGGCAAGGATATCGTCGTTGTATAATTCAATAAGTTTGAGATATTGAGCCTCAGCATTTTCATATTGCGTTATTTTTTCATACTCCAGCCCTAATTTCAGTAATGTTTCGTCTTCTATTTTTTCACCTTTGTGGTTAATTAAAATATCTTTTAACAACTCGATGGCTTCCAAATCTTTATTCTGAAGAGACTTTAAATCGGCCCTTGCAAATTTTTTCAAAGCGGTTTGGGTAGAATCTTCCAGCGTATTATCGCGTATCATTAAACTCAGTTGCATGGCGTCATTGGCAATAAGTTGCGAAGCCGATTTTTTCAACACATCCAGTTGGGTTTGCGCCCATTCAAAATCACCTTTAAAATAACTGGTTCGGGCTACTTTAAAACGAGCTTCCTGAGCTAAAACATCGTTTTGAACTTTATTTTGTACTTGCGAATAGTAAATAAGGGCTTCGTTAAATTTTTCGTCGAAAACCAAAATATCTGCCAGTTTCAATTTTACTCGGGCTTCTTGATAAATTGATAGATTTTTTTTGGAAAGGCTTTTTAAATTTTGAATGGCTTCTTCTTTTTTTCCGTAACGAAAGGCCAAAAAATCACTGTAATCTATCTGAAGCAAATAGGTTTCCTGGTCGTTCCCAAACTCGGTAAACAATTGTTTGTATTCGGCATCAATTTTTGGAAGGTCTTTTTCTTCGGCCAATTGCAATTCCACAAAAAGTAACTGTTGATAGCCTTCCAATTTCAATCGGGGATTATACGCTTTTTCAATAATGAAATGAATAATTTCTTGCGCCTCTTCATATTTTTTTTCGTCGATGGCAATTCTGCCCAAATCCAATAATCCGGTGAGGTCTTCCCCTCGTCTGGCAAAAATGGCTTTTTCCTGAATAAACGCTTTTTTAAACTCTTTTTGCTGAATGAAAAGCCAACTTAATAATTCATTATACAGAACATCGGGGTCTTGCTGTAGTTTTTTTAGTAATGTTTTCCGAAGAAGCACATTGGCTTCATTATTGGAATCTTCGGTAATGTACATGCTAAAATTACGCTTTACCGAGCCATTGTATGTAGGATTGGTTTTGATGAGTTCGAGATAACTTTCAAACATTTTTTCCAATTTTCCCTGTTCTCCATAAATTCTTGCCAATTGCGACAAATAGCTTCTACTATTGTCTTGAGTCATGGCAGTTTCATAGACAGTTGCGGCTTCATCCAGTAGGTTGTAATCTGAAAAAACCTGCCCGACAATATAGGCATAACCGTTGTTATCTTTGGTAAAGTCAATAGCTTTTTGATAGTTGAGATGCGCAACACTATCTTTATTTTGAAGGGCAAAATTATAGCCCAATTCCACCAGAAATTGTGGAAATATTCGGGTGCCTTCGGTAAATTCTTTAAGAACTGATTCGGCTTCTTGGTATTGCTCCAATTGTTGGTGCGTTTTTACCAAGTCTATAATGTAGCGGGTATTTCCCTTATTTTGCTGAACCAATTTTTTGTAAAGAACTAGGGCTTTTTCATACTCGCCTTGCTCAAAATAATTTTTCGCCAACAACTCGTTTTGGGCTTTTATCCCAAGACTGAAAATGAAAAGAAAAGCTATTAAAAAATACCGCATGGGGTAAAGATACCAATTTGTTATCTTAAAAAAATAACAAAGTTTGTGCCTCGATTTTAAAAAACTAATCAATCATCGTAAACCCACAATACGGAATCAGAACTTCCGGAATTTTAATTCCGTTGGGAGTTTGGTAGTTTTCTAAAATTCCGGCCAATACACGAGGTAATGCCAAGGCACTACCATTAAGGGTATGTGCTAATTTGTTTTTTCCGTCCACATCTTTAAAACGAAGTTTTAGTCTATTGGCTTGAAAGGTTTCAAAATTGGACACCGAAGAAATCTCCAACCATCGGTCCTGTGCTGTTGAGAATACTTCAAAATCATAGGTCAAAGCAGACGTAAAGCCCAAATCGCCTCCACATAAACGCAGAATTCGATAGGGTAATTGTAAATCACGCAAGATTCCTTTCACATGTTCCACCATTCCATCAAGGGCAGCATAACTATTATCCGGATGTTCAATACGAACAATTTCTACCTTATCAAACTGGTGTAAACGGTTCAATCCGCGTACGTGTGCACCGTAACTTCCGGCTTCTCTTCGGAAACAAGGTGTATAACCTGTACAAGTAATAGGTAACTGGTTGTGCGCTAACAAATCGTCCCTAAAAAGATTGGTTACCGGTACTTCGGCAGTAGGAATGAGATACAAATCGTCAATGCCCACGTGGTACATTTGCCCTTCTTTGTCGGGAAGTTGTCCCGTTCCGTAACCGGAAGCCTCGTTTACCAGATGCGGCACTTGGTATTCCGTATAACCTGCAGCAGTATTTTTATCGAGGAAATAGGTAATTAAAGCACGTTGTAAACGGGCTCCTTTTCCTTTATACACAGGAAACCCCGCACCTGTAATTTTAACCCCCAACTCAAAGTCGATGAGGTCGTATTTTTTTGCCAATTCCCAATGCGGAAGGGCTTCACTATCCAGTTTTGGAATTTCTCCTTCGCGGAATACTTCTTCGTTATCATTTTCATCTTGTCCGGCAGGGACTAAGGTATTTGGAATGTTAGGAAGGGTATATAACAATTGCTGAAGCTTTTCAGAAGCTTCGTTTAATTGATCTTGCAGTGTTTTGGATTGTTCTTTTAAGTTGGCAGTTTGCGCTTTTAAATCATTCGCTTTTTGCGCTTCCCCTTTTTGAAACAACATCCCAATTTCTTTTGAAAGCGTATTGGATTGCGAAAGTATTTCATCCAGTTGTGCTTGTGTAGCACGACGGGTTTCATCATATTGTAACACCTCTTCAAAAATAGGCGTAGCATCAATACCTCTTTTGGCAAGAGCAGTGATATATACTTCTTTGTTTTCGCGAATGTTGTTTACCTGTAACATATTCCAAGGAAATTTAAGACGGCAAAGTTAGGGAAATTGCAGCGTTTACAATATTGAATTTCATCCATTATTTTACTGAATAATCTTCCGGCGAAGGTAAAATCCACTCATGATGTTTAAAAGGGAGCCATTTTTCGGCAGCCAAATTCACTTCAGGATCGATAAAGGTGTGGTAGCTGCCTTGATTTATTTTTACTTTACAGGTAACATAGATCGCCACATCATTCCCTTTTTCTGCTTCTATTTTTTTAATACGTTGCGCCAATTGCCAGATAAAATCGGGTTTAGATTTTACATTTTTAAGTTGATCGCTCGTTAATAGTGGCGCATAAGGATAATTATTACGTTGGCAAGTGGCTTTGTCTTCAACCCAAAAAATGAGCTGCCCGCTTCGGCTTCGAAGCATCATTCGCCAGCTTAATCGGTGGCCTTCTTCGGTCCAAAGGACATCGTCCTTAATAAACCAATGCCGTAAGGGAAGTAGGAGTTGTACTAAAAGGTACAAGCTAAAAATGGTGATGCCAAGGGTTTTAAACTTCGGAATTGTAATTTCTTGTTCTTTGGAAACGGGTCTTTTTAAGCGGAATCTTTTAATGAGTGTTTCCGAAGAAAAAAAGAAAAAAGCAAAAGCAATGCTCATGTAAGGAAAAATACCTACTTGAAAAACCACAGAGTTGAACAAATGAAAAAATAACGACAGACAAAAGGCGAATACACGTGTACGTTTCCAAAGGAGCAGTGGGATGACCAATAAATCGAATAAAATCCCAAAATAGACCATGCTAAAATGTACCCATTTGTGTTGCAAGAAATCTCCTATAAGCCAATAACTTTTTTTTCCTTTCATGAAAAGTTCGGGGACCGAACCGTCCAACCACTGCGGATATATTTTTGCAATGGCGGCATAGGTAAAAACCATCCACACTTGTGCAATAAAAACCACTTTTACCCAACGAGGCATACTATATTTTTTGAAATTGGGTTTCCATTTGGCGTCTAAGGACAAATATCTATTGGCAGGGAGAAAAACCATGAGCCAGCAAAGCAACATCATTAAATAATAGTGGTTATTGTAGGAGCTTTTTTGCATTAAATACACGCAAGTCCACATAAGGGCATACCCTGCCATGGCCCATTTATAGCGGTAGCCAAGCATAACCAAAATCCCAATACATCCCATAAGGGCAAAATAAAAATACATGCCATTGCCGGGAAGGGGTTGTAAAAATTCGAAGCCAATAAAGTTGAAAGTAAATTGAGGTTTTATAAAGACTTGCTTTACCCAGCCTGTGGCAATGGCCCCAAAGGCTTCAATAGAAATTAATAACCCAAAGGCAATACGCCAAAGCGACAGCCCGGTATTATCTATTCTTTTAAAAAGGAAATTATTCATGACCGGCCAGGTAATTTCGCGCAAAAAGTTCATCTTTTACAATGGCTTCCTTTAATTCTTCCAAAGATTTGAACGTTTCTTCATCTCTAATGTGAGTTATAAATTCCACAGTGATGTTCTTTCCGTAAATTTCTTTATTAAAATCGAGGAAATAGGTTTCAATCGTTATTTCTTTTCCACCTACGGTAGGGTTGGTGCCGATGCTTGTTAAGCCAAAATAATGTTCCTCTTCAATCGTCGCTTGGGTAATATAGACGCCATTTTTCGGAATTAACTTATACGCTTCATCTACTTTAAGATTGGCGGTGGGATACCCAAGAGATTTTCCAATTTGTTTTCCTTTTATCACAGTTCCGTGGAGCCTATAACCATATCCCAAAAAACGAGTTGCCGTTTCAATATCCCCTTCTTCAAGGGCTTTTCTGATTTTGGTAGAGCTAACGGCAACTTCATCCAGTTCCTGAGCCGAAATTTCTTCTACAGCAAAAGAATATGTTTTGGCAAATTCTTTTAAATCATCTATGGTTGCCGTACGATTTCTTCCGAAGCGATGATCGTATCCTATAATTACTTTTTTAACTTTTAATTGATGGACCAAAATATCCCGAACGTACTCCACTGCGGTAAGTCTTGAAAATTCTTGCGTGAATGGGTGAATTACAAGATGATCTAAGCCCAATTGCGTAAGTAATTCTTTTTTTTCTGAAAGGGTATTGAGCAATTTAATGTCCAGATCTTTTTGTAAAATCCTTCTTGGATGCGGAAAAAAGGTAAGTAACACCGAATCCAACTGTTCTTTGTGAGCCGCTTCGACCACCCGCTTAATAATAGCCTTGTGACCTACATGGACACCATCGAAAGTACCTATGGTAACCACGGTTCCTCTTTCATTTTTAAAGGCAGCAGCTGAAGTGTGTTCTTTCAAATTATTTTCCGTTAAAGGTGTTCATAGTATCCTTAATACCTGCCAAACCAAACGATTCAATAAGTTTGGCCGCCACTTCCAGTCGTTCCGGAAGTTGTTTGGTTTCTTCTTCATTCCATTCGCCCAAAACGTAATCCACTTGCCTACCTTTTGAGAAGGCATCGCTAATTCCGAAACGAAATCGGTTATATTCTACTGTTTGAAGCGTGTGCTGAATGTCTTTAAGCCCATTGTGACCCCCGTCACTGCCTTTGGTCTTTACTCTTAGTGTTCCAAAAGGTAAATTCAGGTCGTCGGTAATGACCAATAAATTTTCCAAAGGGATTTTTTCTTTATCCAGCCAATAGTTTACGGCTTTTCCACTAAGATTCATATAAGTACTGGGCTTTAGCAACAAAAAGCTTCTTCCTTTTTTTTTATGCAACGTTACATCACCCAGTTTTGCTGTTTCCCAAATAAGGTTATTTTCATGAGCGATAAAATCGACAATCTTAAAGCCAATGTTATGTCGGGTATTTTCATATTTGGGGCCAATATTCCCCAATCCTACGATTAAAAATTTTTTCATGGAATCTCCTTCAGTGAGGCTTTTTTCTTTTTTGGAAGAGAATAATCTTCGGAAAAACAGAATCATTCCTTTTAAGTTTCCGTAAAAATAAAAAAAGCATCCGGTTTAAGGGATGCTTTTTTATATTCTTGTGTAAGGGAAGGATTATTCTCCGGCAGGGGCTTCTTCAGTAGCAGCTTCAGCTGGTGCTTCCTCTCCTTCTTCCTCATCGCTGCCTTCATCATCATCACCCGTGTCAACAGCTGTTCTGGAAGTTCTAATTTGGCAAATAACCGTGTTTTCACCGTGCATGATTTTGAAATTTTCCTGTTCGATGGCACCAATGTACATTTTGTTTCCAATACGCATTTCAGTAATATCTGCCTCAATAAAATCGGGAAGATTTTTAGGCAATGCCTTTACACGAAGTTTACGGTTTACAATACGTAATACCCCTCCGTTTCTTACCCCTCTGGAGTTTCCTACTACATGAACAGGAATTTCCATGGTAACTTCTTTATCCTCATAGATTTGGTAGAAATCTATGTGAAGAATTTTATCGGTAACCGGGTGAAATTGAATATCCTGAAGGATACATTCTACTTTGGTACCGTTTTCTAGTGAAACTACAACCGTGTGTACGTTAGGAGTGTACACCAAGTCTTTAAATGCAATTTCGTCTGCCGAAAAGTGAATAGGTGCATCTCCTCCGTAAACTACGCAGGGGACCTTTCCAGCATTACGTAAGGCTTTGGTTGACACCTTGCCTACGCTTTCTCTTTGTTGTCCTTTAATTGTAATTGATTTCATGATTCTTTAATACTTGTTTTTTAATGGTATCATGGAATTCGCTATGCTCATTTCATTTTACCTATATATAAATAGTTGAGTCGCTTGTAAAGCGGGTGCAAAGGTAAATTTTTTTCTGAAAAAAGCTACTTAAAAGGAACTTTTTTATAGAGTGAATATTACATTAAAAACTTAGAGCTTATAGAGGTGTTGCCATTAACGCTTAGCATAACCTCGGCAAATAAGTTGGCACAGGTAAGCACTCTAATTTTATCACTTTTTTGACGTAGCGGAATGGAATCGGTAACGATAAGCTCCTGAAGTTTCGATTTTTCCAATCGCTCATAGGCACTGCCGGAAAGGATAGGGTGGGTACAAATAGCACGGACGCTTAGGGCGCCACGTTCCATCATTAAGTCGGCAGCTTTGGTCAAGGTGCCTGCGGTATCTACCATATCGTCCACTAAAACCACATTTTTTCCTGTTACATCGCCAATAAGTTCCATCACTGAAATTACGTTCGCTTTTTCCCGCTGCTTGTAGCAAATTACTACATCACTTTCCAGCGCTTTGGAATAAGCATAGGCTCTTTTTGAACCTCCCATATCTGGAGAAGCAATAGTTAAATTATCCAGATTTAAGCTTTTCAAATAAGGTAAAAATATCGTGGAGGCAAATAAGTGATCTACCGGTTTTTCAAAAAATCCTTGAATTTGATCGGCATGTAAATCCATGGTAATGATTCGGGTGGCACCCGCTGTTTCCAGCATTTTGGCAACCAACTTTGCAGCGATGGGGACACGGGGTTTATCTTTTCTATCTTGCCGAGCCCACCCAAAATAGGGAAGTACCGCAGTAATATGTCGTGCCGAAGCTCTCTTAGCGGCATCCAGCATCAACAGCATTTCCATAAGGTGGTCGCTGTTGGGGAAAGTGGAACCAATAATAAATACCCGACTTCCACGAACCGATTCTTCAAAAGAAGGTTGAAATTCGCCATCACTATAAGTAGAGGTAATGACGTTACCCAATGGAATACCAAATGCTTTGGCAATGGCTTCCGCTAGGACTTGGCTCTGTTTACAGGCAAATATTTTGGGTTCAGGAATAGGTGCAGACATTGAGTTGGTATTTAGTTGTTACAAAAGTAAGCCTATGTGGTATTTTTTTGCAAAAATGAATCTAAGATTTACTAACAATTTGTAATTAATTGTTTATTTTTGCCCTCCCGTTAAGCCTTGGTGGCGGAATTGGTAGACGCGCACGACTCAAACTCGTGTTCTTCGGAGTGTGGGTTCGATTCCCACCCAAGGTACAACAAACCGCAAAAACTGTGAATGCAAGCGAGCTAAAAAGAAAGCTCGCTTTCTTTTTTGTGAAACACTGCATGGGTTTTTGCGGTTTTCAAGCACAGCTTGAAGGGAACATTTTCTAAAGGAAAATGAATCCCGACAAAGTTATTTAAAAGCAATTTGTATTTATATTTAATTAAAAAGGAGCCTTTTTAGGCTCCTTTTTAATATTTTTCAAGCTTGGATTTATCCCATACCTGATGTTCCTTTTTTGTTAACTAATAGATTTTTCATATGTTCGGATTAAAGGTTAATAAATTTATCAA
>JAGQZA010000109.1 GCA_020435805.1 Flavobacteriaceae bacterium | reverse complement strand
GGTTACAATTGGATAGGAAGATAACAATAATTGCACCAAAAAAAATTTAAATTACAGGTTTTGAAATCAACTTATTATTTATGGTAAAAGATTTTAGTTATTAAAAACAAAGCGAATTTGAAAATACAAATGATGGAAAAAACAATTATTAAAACTAATAAATATCTGTTAATTGGATAAATTGTTGTGTGCCAGCCAGGAATTATCGAATAAAAAAAGTCATTAAAGAATAAAATCTTTATCCCATACACCACTATGAAGGTAAATAAGATTGCTATTAAATTTATGAGAATCTTAATCTTCATCCTCCACAAACAAATAATTTAATTGTTGGGTATTAAATTGTTCGTTAAAATTTTTGATTTCATTAGTTACCAATTGATCAAACTTGCTAAGTTCCGCATTGATCTTTTGGGTCAATTCATTTTTTATCGCAATGTCCTGCTGGGTAGGCGGGAAGTCGTCCATGCCTACCAAACTATTTAAGTGTGCCAGTTTGTTGGTTAATTTTATGGGGAAATTTAAAGGATCTTGCCCGCTGCGGTTTTGGGTTTGGTACAAAGCTTTTTCAATTTCTGAAAAATCCTCACTTAGTTTTTTGGCATTTTCCACCAATTCTTTCACGGCTTCGTTGTCTTTGTATTGCTTCTGAAAGGCTTCCAGCTGGGCATTGATTTTTCGTATATTTTTAATGCTTTTATGGGCTTTGTCCACCGTTTTGTTGACAGCGGTAATAAAATCGAATTGACGCTGCATCCCCGCTATGTCGGTTTCGGCATTTTTATCGGGCAGAATGGAGAAGTTTTGAGAATACGTTTCTTCCCCTATTTGCAATGTTACTTTATACATTCCGGGAACGGCTTTAGGAGCCTCCAAGCTGGCCCACCATAAAATCATGCCCTCCAATTTTTCGGCACCTTCGCCTTGGGTATCCCATACAAAAAGATTACTGCCTTTTTTCACTTCCAATTTGTCCTTTTTCCCTTTACTGCTGAAGGATTTAATGGTATCATTTTGAAGATTCATAAAATGTAAGGACACTTCTTTATCAGTTGGGTCTTTCAAGTTAAAATATACCATGACTCCATTGGGATGGTTGGTTCCTGTGGTAAGGGATCCCTTTCTTGCTGCGCCGTCCATTCGGTAGCTATCTTTGGGTTTAAAAAGGTAGTTCTCGACGGAGCCTGTCCTGAGCTTTGTCGAAGGGCTCGAACTGACAACTTTTGTTTTGTTTAATTGGTATAAAACCGATAAATCGTCAATCATCCACAGACTTCTTCCCTGTGTGGCCACGATGAGGTTATTGTCTTTTACGGCTAAATCGGTGATGGGGACGATGGGTAAATTCAATTGAAAAGGTTGCCAGTTTTCACCATCATTAAATGAAACATACATCCCTGCTTCAGTACCGGCATAGAGCAATCCTTTTTGTTGCTCATCCTCCCGAACCACACGGGTAAAATGTTCGGCAGGAATACCAGTGGTGATTTTTTTCCAGGTCTTTCCGAAGTCGGTGGTCTTGTATAGATAAGGAGTAAAATCCCCCGATTTGTATTTGGTTCCAGCAATATAACAGGTGCCTTCATTAAAACGGGAAGGCTCCACGCTGTTAATCATCATCCATTCGGGCATGTCTTTTGGGGTTACATTTTCCCAAGTAGTTCCCGCATTTCTGGAAACGTGTACCAAACCATCATCACTTCCGGCCCAAAGCAAGCCTTCTTTTAAAGGAGATTCAGCCGCAGCAAAGATGGTGCAATAATATTCCACCGAAGTATTGTCCTGCGTAATAGGCCCTCCTGAAGAACCTAATTTGGAAGCATCGTTTCGAGTTAAATCCGGACTAATGAGTTGCCAACTTTCCCCCTCATTAGTGGTTTTATGTAAATGATTGGAAGCAGTGTACAACACATTAGGGTTGTGTTTTGAGAAGAAAATAGGGAAATTCCATTGAAAGCGATATTTAAAATCTTCGGCGCCATGCCCCATGGGATTATCGGGCCAGACACTCACACTCCTTACAGTACCCGTTTTATGATTGTAGCGGGTTAAAAAGCCGTCGTAGCTTCCACCATAGACAATGTCGTTATCTTCGGGATCTACCGCTATATGAGCACTTTCGCCTCCGGCGGTTTCTTCCCAATCGTCTTCACCAATATTCCATCCTTCGGTTCGGTGGGGAATCCTGAGGGTAGAATTATCCTGTTGGGCTACGTAAATTCGATACGGAAAGGAATCATCGGTAACCACCCGATAAAATTGTGCTGTGGGCTGATTGTAATAGGTACTCCAGGTTTCACCTCCGTCATAGGTAACTTGGGCACCACCATCGTCTCCAATAATCATTCGTTTAGGATTTTCGGGAGCAATCCAAAGGTCATGGTGATCCCCATGAGGGGCATTATAGCGGTCAAAGGTTTTTCCACCATCGGTGCTTTTATGGTAATTTACGTTTAACACATACACCGTATTGGGGTCTTCGGTATCGGCATAGATTCGAGTATAATACCAAGCCCTTTGCCGCAGGCTACGGTCACTATTAACCTGTGTCCAAGTTTCTCCTCCGTCATCACTTCTATAGACACCTCCTTTTTCCTTATTTTCTACGATGGCCCAAACCCGCTCACTATTAAGCGGTGAAACCGTTACTCCGATAATTCCAAGCGTATCTGAAGGAAAGCCTTTATTTTTTGAAATTTCTTTCCAGGTTTCACCACTGTCTGTACTTTTCCAAAGAGCAGAACCGTCACCACCGCTACTTAAACTGTAGGGCGTGCGGCGGACATTCCAAGTAGATGAATAGATAATTCTGGGATTATTGGGGTCTAAAACTAAATCAACGGCCCCTGCATTTTCATTAGCAAATAAGATGCGTTTCCACGTTGTACCACCGTCAATACTTTTATACACCCCTCGTTCTTGAGTAGGTTTATAAATATCACCCAATACAGCAGCATACACCATGTTGTGGTTTTTGGGGTGTGTTGCAATACGCGGAATATGCCTGCTTTTTTCCAGGCCAATAGCTTTCCAAGTTTTTCCAGCATCTTCGGTTTTCCATAAGCCATAGCCTGAAGATACATTTCCCCGAACTGTTTTTTCACCTCCCCCTACATAGATTACATTGGGGTCATCTTCGGCAACTTCAATGGCACCAATAGAGCCTCCAAAATACCCATCGCTAATATTTTCCCACGTCCTTCCGCCATCCTTGGTACGCCAAACCCCACCTCCGGTAGCTCCAAAATAAAAAAGATTGGGCTTATTGGGAACTCCGGTTACGGCAGCACTTCTTCCTCCACGGAAGGGGCCAATGAGACGGTATTCCAAACTACTATATAAGGCTTCATCATAAGATTGCGCATAGTAATTTTCTGAAATAACTAAGAGTATTGTAAGTACAGAAAAATAGAGGGTACGAGTAAAGTTTTTCTTCATAAGAAAGGATTTTGGTAGCTTAAATATACTGAAATTTAAGTGTCTTTTACTTGTGAGATATTCGGAATTAATTTTAAAACGAATCCTTTTACATTTCTATAAATCAATACTTATTCTACTGCCTCTGTTACTGTAGAATCCATCACTTTTTGCATCAAATTTTTGGGATTGATGAGACGCTTCATCACAATGGCATCGGTAAATACAAAAGGTTTGGTCATAGTATTTGTAGGTCTTTCAGCTATTGTAAACAATGGGTTTTTCAGTAAATCGAAAGAATATTCCAGCACATTAAATGTAACGTCCACATCTTTTGGAACCGAATAATTAATCTGCAGCGTGTCGTTAGGAGATACGTAATAGCTTATAAGTCCATTATTGACCCTATTGCTATATACTTTTCCAGTACTGTCTTTGGCCACGCTTTTACCGTTGTAGGCAAGTGTATTAAACACAATGCTTTTATCCACATACAAGCGAATAACATCTACTTCTCTTTTTGGAATAATAGTAAATGAAACGTTATGCTCTCCATTAGTGATAGTATCTTTATTGAGGAGTGCTTCAAAGTTTGGAATGTCTTTTAAGGGAGCCTCGGCAGCAAAGGTATAGCCACTATTGTATTTACTGCCTGCGGCACTTTCAACATATTTGGAGGCTTCTTCGGGGTTTTCCCCAAGGTAGCCACGGGTCCAATCGTCAAGAATTTGATCGTAGGTAACCCAGTAGGCTTTTTGAGTGTCGGTATCTTGATAATACAACAGGCTATTCGGTTTTTGAGTGTTTTTGGTCCATGTACTGCTGAAATGTGCGCTCAGAAAAAATCCGAAGCCTAAGATGAAAAATAGTATGGCAAATAATTTTTTATACCTGTAAAACCCAATTACCGAAAGTAAAAGACCAAATAGTAATACGGTAAACACACTGCTAATAGCCAGCATTTCCAAGCCCAGACCCACCGGAAAAAACTGAATGAGCGGTGAAAAAATAAAAATAGCCGGAATAGCTAGTATCACCATAAGTAGCAGGGAAGGTTGTTCCTGCCTAATAAGTACCCAAAGGGAGAGTAAGCCAAAAAATAAAGGGATACTAAAAAAGGCACCTCCTTTAAGGTAGAAAGCTATGGCCAAATTGATAAAGACCCAAAAAAATAATGGAGGGACGAGTAAGTTAGCGGGATGGATTCTTTTTGAAAATTTACTATAGAAACTAAAAGTAATGGCCAAAGTAAGAACCACAAATAGCGCAATATAGGTGTGCCCATTATAAGTGAAACCGTGTTGGATTTCTTCGTATTGAGGATAGATTTTTAAAATCAATTCCCAGCCAAAATACCCCACCAACCCCGAAACAACAAGCGAGAGTAAAAATGGTAAAAATCCTCGACCGATATATCTCCCGGACAGCCTTCCATTTTTCATTCCATAAAAAATAAGAATAACAAAAAGCAGTAAAGCAATAAAAGCCATGGGTACTACCCATGAAAAGGGATAGCTTATCATTTTCAGAAAAGGAAAATTGACATACACATAATCCTCGTCGCTTTTTAATTGCGATAAATCTGCATTGGCAAAATAATGCAGCAAGGGTACTAAGTAACTCCCTTGATGTTGTAATGTGTTTCTGTCTAAACGTTCAAAATTATCATTGGCGGTATGGTAATCAAAATGGTCGTCGATAAAAGCAAAAAAGAGACCGTCAATATCGCCTTCTTCCCTTAAAACGGTAGAATCGGTATCATTAGGTAACATTTTGTAAATGCTATACATTAAGGAAGAGGCCACTGGGAAATCGGGATTGGCTTCAATAAATCCTTTGATGAGGTTTTTGTTTCCTTGATTGGTTTCTACAATCATATTGCTGGGGCCTCCGCTGCCGCGTGCTTCAAAATTAAGTGCCAAGCCAACATTCTTCGCCCAAGGATGTTCCCTCACAAAGAGTTTAGCTCCGTCCAAACCTACTTCTTCTCCATCGGTAAATAGTATAATGATGTCATTTTTGGGTTGTTTTCCGGAGGCTTGGAAGGCTCGCACGGTTTCCAAAATGGTTACTACACCGCTTCCGGCGTCGCTGGCACCAAAGGAGGGAACCAAGGCACTATCATAATGGGAAAAAATAAGCAAGGCTTTGCCTTTTTCAGAACCCTCAATTTTTGCAACAATGTTTACGGGTTTGTCCATGCCCCCCCATTTCTCATTTAAAATATAACCCTCTTGCGTTTCAGGTTGTAGTCCCAAACTTTTCAATTGTGAAATGAGGTATTCACGCACCCGAATATTTTCTTCAGAACCAATATAATGTGGGGCTTTGGTAATTTCTTTTAGTGGAACGAGAGCACGTTCGGTTGAAAATTCGGTTTCCGGAAGGGAAGCCGGGGTACCCGATCTGGGCATTAAACTATAAAAACTATAATAGACAAGTGCTATTATTACTAAAAGAGAAAGAAAAGCTTGAGAACGTTTCATTTTGGGAGGTTTTGCCCCTAAAAATACAATTTTATGTTTAAAGAAATTTATTCTGAAAAAAGGAAATGGTATTTTCAGAAAAATAAGCTATATTTAAATGGCTAAAAAACTGAAATTATGAGTATTAAGAGTTATATAGGCAGGCGAATTAAGCCTGCGAAAGGTTCTTCGGAAAATATTAAGGTTTCCGATTATATGAGTACCAATCTTACTACTTTCCGGCCGGAGCAGTCGGTTATGGACGTGATGAATACCTTAATTAAAAAGAAAATTTCAGGAGGCCCTGTGGTAAATGAAAAAAATGAATTGGTTGGGATTATTTCTGAAGGAGATTGTATGAAACAAATTAGTAATAGTCGTTATTACAACCATCCCATGGAGGATATTAAAGTTGGTGACCACATGGCAACCGATATTGAAACCATAGACGGCGATATGAATGTTTTTGATGCTGCCGATAAGTTTTTAAATTCTCGCAGGAGGCGTTTTCCTATTGTTAAAGAAGGAAAATTGATAGGCTTGATAAGCCAAAAGGATGTTTTGAAAGCAGCTATTAAATTGAAAGGACATAACTGGAAGTAGTTATTCTAGGAGTGCCTTTTTTAAATCGGTAATATATAATTTTTGGGTGTCACTTCCACTTAGCGTAAGTATTTTGGAATAGGCATAGCCTTCAATGGGTTCATTAAGTTGCTTCCACTGTGCAACCCCTTTGACGACAATTTTTTCGTTAGGCTCTATAATTCCTTCATAATATTTTATGGCTTTGTTCAGGCCAAAAAGACTGGTACTTTGTTTCCCAAAGGCTTTTAAATAGTTCTCCAACCGCATAGAAGCATCGTTCATAAATCCGGATGATGCTTTATGGTCTTGATCCAAAATAACTACCTGACTTTTGGGAGGGCCATCTGCTTTAATAAGGATCATTTCGCCATTGCAATCCAAGAAGAAAGGCGCTATTTTCTTGTCATCAATAATAGTATCCCAGCTTTTTCCTCTTTTTTGGGTAACCTGTACATGATAAAACACGCAGGTTCTCCCACTTAAAGGGGCGGTCATGGTTTCTTTTACAAAAAGTGCTTTTCCTATCACCTTTTCATATTGACCGGATTGAATGCTTGCCACTGGCTTTGCTTTACTTTTTTTAAGATTTCTAAGCATCTTATTCTTTTGGCTGAAGTAAACAAGCAGGAAAAAAGCGATAGCCATAAGTGAAAAAGCGATAACGGGACCTAAAAACTCCATATTACACCTCCTTTTTTACTAATAAATAATAATCGTTTTCAAGCGGGAGATACCCTTGGTCATAGACATAAAAGTAAGTACTTCCGGTTTTAGTCGTGTAGATTCCCGTGATATAATCGAAAAGAAATCCGTATTTGATAAGGGTATTTTTGGTCACTTTGGTTTTGTCTTGGGTATTCAAAGCTTCCAGAATACGATGATTTTTCCGAAGTCTGTTATTGATGGTTCTAATGTTATTTTTGGAATCTCTGTTTAACGCATTGTTATAGGCATTTCTACAGGCATCGCTACAGAATTTCTTATCAGAGCGACCCAAAATTTTTTCACCACATTCAAGACAAACAGTATTCACCTTTTAAAATTAGTCATTTTTTTCTTTTTTTTCGGGAAGTCTTAATCGATAAATAGCCTCAAGTCTTACAAACATCCCATCATTAATTTGCGGATTTAACTGTTTCCTATCATCACCGAAAGTGAAAGCCGAAAGGCCTAAGCTAATATTGTCGCCTTGTTGATATACTTCAAAATCGTTACTGGAATAGCCTGCCTTTAATCGTAAAAGCACTGTTTTTTGGAAAGTGTTTAGCTGTATATAACTCGAAAATTCCAGTGAGCCTAAATCTACATAGACCTTTGGGGCAAGTTCTTCGGTAATATTAAAACTTCGGCCAATTCCGTAGTAATCTACCCCAAGGGTAATTTTATTAAAGGAATAATTGATATCTGTTGAAATAGGAAAGGAAACATCCATTTGAAAGCGATTATTAGGACTTAAATAGTAAAATCCTACAATGGGTGTGGTAAAAAAGCCGAAGGCTTCGCGTGAGCCGTAGGCGCCAAAGCGATAGATGAGGTTGTCTCTTTTTTGATATTTGAACATGGCAAAACCACCCAAATAAAAATCTTTGGTAGAGAGTTGCTCATAATCGGAAGCGACTTTAGGCAACAGTACTAAGGTTGAGCTCCATTTTTCGTTGTATTGGGTTAACAAACCAATTTTTAAAGTGGTTCCATACAAATTTTGAAAGGGAGCATCTGGGAATAATTGCAAACGGTTTTTGGTAAAGCC
>JAGQZA010000108.1 GCA_020435805.1 Flavobacteriaceae bacterium | reverse complement strand
AATATATTTATTCTGGCATTTGCCCTTTTTGGAGTTTTTGGTGCTCTCCAATTAAAGTCTTCTTTCTTTCCACTTCAGGATCCGGAAATTATTTCCATTAGTATTGCCTATCCCGGGGCCGCCCCGCAGGAAATTGAAGAAGGAGTAGTACTTAAAATTGAAGATAACTTAAAAGGATTAATTGGAGTAGATCGCGTTACTTCAGTATCCCGAGAAAATGGGGGAAATATTACGGTTGAAATTGAAACGGGTCGCGATATTGATGCTATGCTGGCCGAGGTTAAAAATGCGGTAGATCGAGTGCCCAATTTTCCCACAGGGATGGAACCTTTGGTGGTCGCCAAGCAAGAAAATGTACGTCGGACTATTGACTTTTCTTTAAGCGGAAAAGAGGTCAATCTGGCTACATTAAAGCAAATAGGAAGGCAAATTGAAAATGACCTAAGGCGAATGGATGGGGTTTCTCAAATATCCATTTCGGGCTATCCGGAAGAAGAAATTGAAATTGCCGTTCGGGAAAATGATTTATTAGCCTATAACCTCACTTTTACCGAAGTTGCCAATGCAGTCACACAAGCCAATATACTTACCACCGGCGGAAATATTAAAACCGATGCCGAAGACTATTTAATTCGGGCCAATAACCGCTCGTATTATGGGGATGAATTAAATAACTTGGTAGTTCGAGCCAGCAGCGACGGTACGGTAGTTCGTCTGCATGAAGTTGCTGATGTAAAAGATCGGTTTTCGGAAACACCGAATGCTTCCTATTTCAACGGCAATATTGCCATTAACATTGAAATTACCAATACCAATAACGAGGATTTAATTTCCACAGCCGATAAAGTAAATGAATATATTGAAGAGTTTAATCAAAAATATGCAGGTGTTCATCTGGATGTGGTAAGTGATGCTTCCATTACCTTAAAGCAACGTACCCAGTTGCTCTTGGAAAATGGTGCAGTGGGTATCTTTTTAGTGTTGTTTTTTCTTTCCTTTTTCTTAAATACACGGTTGGCATTTTGGGTGGCCATGGGGATTCCCGTTTCCTTCTTGGGAATGTTCATCTTTGCATCGCAGTTTGGGGTTACCATAAACGTACTTTCGCTGTTCGGGATGATTATTGTTATTGGGATTTTGGTGGATGATGGTATTGTAATTTCTGAAAATATTTATCAGCATTACGAAAAAGGGAAACCCCGTATTAAGGCCGCCATAGAAGGTACTATGGAAGTACTTTCGCCTATTGTTTCGGCTATCATTACTACGGTTCTGGCATTTTCCACGTTTTTGTTTCTGGATGGCCGAATAGGACATTTTTTTAGTGAGGTTTCCATTATTGTAATACTTACCTTAACGGTCTCCCTCATTGAAGCACTTATTATTCTTCCGGCTCACATTGCCCACTCCAAAGCATTATTGCCCAAAAAGGAGTTAGAAAAAAAATCCAAAAATTTTATCGATAAACTCTTTTTAAGCTTACGAAGGTTTAATGAATATGGGGATCGATTTATGTCGTTTAGTCGTGATAAATTGTATAGTCCTGTATTGCGTTTCGCATTAAAACAGCGTTTTATCACTTTTGCCATCTTATTGGCCTTGATGATTTTAACGGTTGGATCTTTTAATGGCGGCATTATTCGTGGGGCATTCTTTCCGCAAATTGCCAGTGACAGGGTAAGTATTAATTTACTGATGCCCGAAGGAACCAATCCAAAGATTACCGATTCTATTATTACCATGGTTGAGCAGGCTGTTTGGAGGGTCAATGAGGACCTTACTGCAACGCAGTCTGGAAATAAGCCTGTGGTAGAAAATGTTATCAAAAGAGTGGGTCCGGGGAACAATAAAGCTTCTTTGGATGTTAACCTCTTACCGGGGGAAGAACGCGATTTGGGTTCGCCTGAAATTACCAATGCTATTCGGCAGGAAGTAGGGCTGGTATATGGGGTAGAAAGATTGGTGTTTGGTTCCGGTGGAAATTTTGGAGGAAGTCCTGTGTCTGTCTCTCTCTTAGGAAATAATACGGAAGAATTAAAAGCTGCCAAAGATGAACTACGACAGATCATGGATGAATATCCCCTATTGGCTGATGTGGCAGATACTGATCCTGAAGGTATAAAGGAAATTAATGTGCAATTGAATGAAACGGCCTATGCACTTGGTCTTAACCTTCGCGATGTGATGAGCCAAGTGCGCTCAGGATTTTTTGGACTACAAGCACAACGTTTTCAAAGAGGTCAGGACGAAATACGGGTGTGGGTAAGATACAACAGAGCCGATAGGGAATCCATCATAAATTTGGATGATATGCGTATTGTCACTCCTACCGGACAGCGAGTGCCTTTTGGGGAAATTGCCACCTATGAAATTAAAAGAGGGGACGAGTCCATTAGCCATTTAAATGGTTTACGAGAAATTCAGATCAATGCCGATTTAAAAGACCCGAAGGGAAGCCCTACCGAAATTTTGGCCGATATTGAAAATAATATCATGCCCGAGATTCTTTCTAAATACCCTACGGTAAGTGTTTCGTATGAAGGGCAAAACCGTGAGGCAGGGAAATTAACAAAATCGGCTAAAACCGTTGTCCCTATTATTTTATTGCTCATTTATATTACCATTGCGTTTACCTTCCGAAGTTATAGTCAGCCGTTGCTACTCATTTTAATGATTCCTTTCAGTTTTATTGCAGTAGCTTGGGGGCATTGGATTCATGATTTCCCAATCAATATCCTTTCAGCTTTAGGAATTATTGCACTTATAGGAATTATGGTAAACGACGGACTGGTGCTTATTGGGAAATTTAATTCCTTTCTACGAGACGGATTGAAATTTGAAGAAGCCCTCTACGAGGCCGGCCGTGCCCGCTTTAGAGCTATTTTTCTTACTTCCTTAACCACTATTGCGGGAATTGCCCCTTTATTATTAGAAAAAAGCAGACAAGCACAATTTTTAAAACCTATGGCAATTTCCATTGCTTATGGAATTGGTATCGCCACTTTGTTAACCCTTATTATTCTTCCTTTATTACTTTCAGTAACTAATGAAACTAAGGCGAAAATAGCATGGTTACTTACCGGGGAAAACATTAAAAGGGAAGATATGGAGCGCGCCATTAAAGAGCAAAAAGAGGAAGAGGAATGGGGGTTTTCAGAAGAAGCCAAAAAAAGATTTGACGAGCACCATGAAGAATATTCAACTGAAGAGGAAATCCATGAGAGGTAGTATTTTCTTTTTTATAACAGTAATTTTTGGTTGGGCATCTCATGCCCAAGACATGGAGGTTTTAACCAAGCAGCAAGCTATTTCCGAAGTGTTGGAAAATAATTTTGGCGTTGTTATTGCCAAGAATACTATTAAAATTGCCGAGAATAACCAAAGCATTTTAAATTCCGGCTTTCTTCCTTCCCTTACCGGAAATGCAGGTGCAAGCTACAATCGCGAAAACCAAGAAGTAACGCTTCAGGATGGAAGTGTGAATGTGGTGGATGGTGCCGAAACCAAACGTTACAATGCTTCTTTAAATTTGAATTATACGTTGTTTGATGGATTGGGAAGGTGGTACACCTACAAGCGGTTAAAGGAAGAATACAATCTTTCCGAATTGCAAGTCAGACAAACTATTGAAACTACTTTGCTGCAACTATTTTCAGTATATTTTGAAGTGGCACGTCTTTCAGAAAACGAAACCGTTTTAAGAGAAACCTTAGAAAACACCAAAGACCGATTAACACGTGCCCAATATGCCTTTGAATATGGACAAGTGAATAAATTGAATGTGCTCAATGCCGAAGTAGATTTAGTGACCGATAGTATTAGTTTAATGAATAGTCGCCAGCAATTAGTGAACGCCAAACGCGATCTTATGGTAGTTTTAAACGGAGCGCTGGACCGTGGTTTTGTAGTGGATACTACAGTTACTTTTTTAGGCCAATTGCAAATGGAACAATTCGTTGAAACGGCAGATACCAATAATGTGCGTTTGCTTCAGGCGCGTAAAAATGCCACTATTAGTAATTATAATGTAAAGGCCAACAAATCGGTTTTTCTTCCTACCATTGGGTTAACAGGTTCTTATGGTTGGAACGAAGGATTTTTCCCTTCTACCAGTTTTTTGTCGGTAAATAATACCACTGGGATTTCTGCAGGAGTGAATTTAAGTTGGAACCTTTTTGACGGTGGAAGAGGAATTACTTCCGTAAAGAATTCAAAAATTCAGCTGGAAACTCAGGAAATTCTCCTCAACCAAATAAAAACTGAAGTACAGCGCGATATTGCCAATGCCCGAGGGAATTACCTTAATAGACTGGCTATTTACGCCTTACAGGAACAGAATGTGATTACGGCTACCAATAACTACGAACGTTCGTTGGAACGGTATAAATTAGGGCAAATTACTTCCGTAGAACTTCGGCAAGCACAAATTAATTTGTTGAATGCCAAAACCAGCAAAAACTTAGCTAAATACCAAGCCAAGCTTTCTGAACTTGAACTATTGCAACTCACAGGGCAATTGCTTAATGTGCCTTTGTAATGGAAGAATATTTCTTTGCCTGTCCTTATTGTTGGGAAGAAATTTCTATGTTGCTTGACCCCAGTGTTTCGCAAACCTATGTAGAAGATTGTGAAGTGTGTTGTAACCCTATTGTAATTAGTGTCACTTTTGAAGACGGGGAGCTAACTGCCTTTGATGCCCAAAGCATTGAACAATAATTTTCTTTTAAACTTTTGCGTAGAATAATTTTCGTTGTATCTTTGCCATCCACATCGCGGGATAGTGCTTCGACAGGCTCAGCAACCAAAAGCACGCTCGGTGTTTTGAAATAAATAATTATTTGACTTTCGCTAAGTCATTAAACATACATCGCGGGATAGAGCAGTAGGTAGCTCGTCGGGCTCATAACCCGAAGGTCACTGGTTCGAGTCCAGTTCCCGCTACAAAGGCCCAGCAAAAGCTGGGTTTCTTTTTTTATGACCCATAAAGCCGGATTTGTAAATATTGTAGGGAACCCTAACGTGGGGAAAAGCACGCTGATGAATGCCTTTGTGGGAGAGCGGTTGTCTATTATTACCAGTAAGGCCCAAACTACCCGCCACCGTATCTTGGGGATTGTAAACGGGGACGACTTCCAAGTGGTGTTGAGTGATACCCCCGGAATCATTAAGCCTGCTTACGAACTGCAAACCAGTATGATGGAGTTTGTAAAATCTGCCTTCGACGATGCCGATGTTCTGCTCTATATGGTGGAACTGGGTGAAAAAGAATTGAAAGACGAGGCATTTTTTCAGAAAATACAATCGGCTACCATTCCCGTATTGCTATTACTCAATAAAATTGACAAGGGCGATGAAACTGTCTTGATGGAAGCCGTACAGCACTGGCAGGAAAAAGTACCCAATGCCGAGGTGTTTGCCATTTCGGCTCTTACCAATTTTGGCGTGCCACAAGTATTTCAACGGATTATAGACTTACTACCTGAGTCGCCACCGTTTTATCCCAAAGACCAGCTTACTGATAAACCCGAGCGATTTTTTGTGAATGAAACCATCAGGGAAAAAATCTTGATGCAGTATAAAAAAGAGATTCCCTATGCGGTGGAGATAGAAACGGAAGAGTTTCTGGAGGATGAGAAAATGATTCGCATACGTGCCGTGATTATGGTAGAGCGGGAGTCGCAAAAAGGAATTGTAATAGGGCATAAGGGAACCCCTTTAAAATGGGTAGGGATTGAAGCCCGAAAGGAGCTAGAAAAATTCTTCGGAAAGCATATTCATCTAGAATTGTACGTAAAAGTAAATAAAAACTGGCGCAGTGACCAGAACCAGTTAAAGCGCTTTGGGTATAACAGTTAGAGATTGAGTGTTTGTTTCATAAAGGAATATAACTTCAGCATTTCTTTTTTACCGGCTTGTTTGCCCATTCGTCCGGCAGCATAGAGTAAAAACCAAGCCAAAACCATGAGGGCCATTAATACTAACTGTAAGGCATAGGGAGTGTTGAGAGAGGCATTGGTATAAGCCCATATCCCAAAACCTATAAACAGAGAGGCTACGGCAAAATGCAGAAACATGAACATGGTCCAAACAGAGGGCTTTGGGCCAAAAAGTCCGCGTAGGGTGGTTTTCCCTTCTTCAAAACTAAAGATTTCCAAATCCAGTTGAGGCGACCAAAAGTGTTGCAGGTGTTTCGGTATTTTGAGGAATACATGCTGTTCTACCTGGGTGACAACAATACCTTCGGTGTTGTTTTTATGAGCAATAAAGGCATCGATAGCAGCTTCGGGGGTAGTGGACAAATCGAAGCTAAAACGAGGGCGTAATACAATTTCTTCACCTAATTCCATAATGGGAGTTGTTAGACAATTGAAAATTAGCATTTTTTCTTCAATTTAAACTACTACCTTTGCAGTCCATTTTTCAGAATATGAGTATTGTAGCTATTGTAGGGAGACCCAACGTAGGGAAATCTACCTTTTTTAACCGATTGATCCAACGACGCGAGGCTATTGTAGATGCCGTGAGTGGGGTTACCCGCGACCGTCACTATGGAAAGAGTGATTGGAACGGAAAAAAATTCTCTTTGATTGATACCGGAGGATATGTTGTGGGCAGTGACGATGTATTTGAGGCTGAAATAGATAAACAAGTTGCCCTTGCTATTGAAGAGGCCGACGCTATTATTTTTATGGTAGATGTGGAAGATGGCGTTACGGGTATGGATGAAGAGGTGGCTGCCTTGCTTCGGAAGAGTAAAAAACCTTTCTTTTTAGCCGTCAATAAAGTAGATGCTGCTCATCGGGAAAATGATGCTGTAGAGTTTTATTCTTTGGGGGTAGAAAAATATTATACTATTTCCAGTATTAATGGTGGTGGGACCGGGGATTTATTGGATGATTTGGTTGCCATACTACCTGAGGAGGAGGAGCGGGAAGAGGAAGCCCTTCCAAGATTTGCCGTAGTGGGTAGGCCTAATGCCGGGAAATCGTCCTTTATTAATGCGTTAATTGGCAAAGACCGTTTTGTGGTAACCGATATTGCCGGAACCACCCGCGACAGCATTGATACCAAGTACAACCAATTTGGGTTCGAGTTTAATTTGGTAGATACAGCCGGTATTAGGAAGAAAAACAAAGTAAAAGAAGACTTAGAGTTTTATAGTGTGATGCGCAGTGTGCGCGCCATTGAACATTGCGATGTGGCCTTGCTGGTATGTGATGCCACCCGTGGTTTTGACGGGCAGGTTCAGAATATATTTTGGTTGGCGCAACGCAACAATAAAGGGGTTGTGATATTGGTTAACAAATGGGATTTGGTTGAGAAAGAAACCAATACCACCAAGGAGTTTGAAGCCCATATACGTAAGCAGATAGCCCCTTTTGTGGATGTTCCTATTATCTTTATTTCGGTATTGGAAAAGCAGCGAATATTTAAGGCCATTGAAACGGCTGTGGCTGTTTTTCAGAATCGTTCAAAAAAAATAAAAACCCACGAACTCAACGAGGTCATGTTGCCGATTATACAGGCGTATCCTCCTCCGGCGGTAAAGGCTAAGTATGTAAAAATTAAGTTTTGCACCCAGTTGCCTACTCCTTTCCCCAGTTTTGCTTTTTTTGCTAACCTTCCGCAGTATGTGAAAGACCCGTATAAGCGTTTTTTGGAAAATAAGCTACGAGAGCATTTTGATTTTACGGGGGTTCCTGTCACTATTTTTATTAGAAAGAAGTGATGTAGTAGTACGCTTTGTACCTCTACTAAGCTCGGTACAGTCGCCAGCGCACGGTGAAGGTCTTTTGTTCATTTTTGTCTTTACACACAAGTGAGTGTAACTAATTAGTTACACGAAGCTTGCGAGTGTAGCTCAATCAAAAATCAAGTGGCCATTTTTATTTTCATTTTCTTTTGCATGCCCAACCCTTCGACTGCGCTCAGGGCAGGCATCAACGAACCAAAAGAAAAGGGCACTTCGCTGAGGAATTTTTTGTGTTCCACAAAAACCGCTCGAAAACTCCGCGTCACTGCGTTCCTGAATTTCGAAGCTTTTCTTCGCATATTCTGCACCGAAGGGTTGCCTAGCTATGCTAGGACTTTGGTTAATTTTTAATAAAATGAGGTACTTCCGCTCAGGGCTGCACTATTCCTGGAAGTCCTTCAGGTAATTATCTTGTTATTCCCCTTTTGAAGCTTGCCTGCCGATAGGTAAGGGGGGTAGCGGGGTAACT
>JAGQZA010000107.1 GCA_020435805.1 Flavobacteriaceae bacterium | reverse complement strand
GTTTAGGGTTAACAAGCTGGTCAAGTATCCGCTCTTAGACGGCTCGCTTTTACAACTTCAACTCACCCTTTTTAAAGAATTCCTGTTGAGTTTACCAAAAAATAATACTAATGTAGGCAGTAACCTTATGTATTTTAAAGAACGTTATGCAAGGTGATCGAGCAATAGCTTGTTTAGTGCTTCAAGTTTTTCTTCCACTTGTTCCTGATCGTTCACTTTATCAATGTGTTTTTGTTCTACCTGAGCTGCAAACTGAAGGGCACACATGGCCAAAACATCTTGTTTGTCCCGCACGGCATAACTATTTTCAAAACGCTTAATCATCTCTTCTATTTTTTTGGTGGCACTACGAAGCCCTTCTTCTTGGTTGGGATTAATAGTTAATGGGTACACCCTGTCTGCAATAGAAAGCTTAATTTTTAATGCGTCCGACATTGATTATTTTGTTATTCGGAAAGTTGGGCAATACATTGATCAATTTCCCGAATTAATGCATTTATTTTGAGTTTTGTATCTCGTTTATATTGGTCGCTGCCAAGCATTGAATTAGCTAATTTTAAACTCTCAAACTTCGTTTTCCATTCGTCAATTTGTTTTGTGTTTTGACGATGCTGGCTTTCTAATTGTTGAAATTGTTCTTCCAGTCTAAGCTTACTTTGCTTTAGCTTTTCATAATTATGAAGAAGCTTGCTTATTCTATTTTCTAGACTGTCAACAATTTCTGAAAGTTGAGACATGTAATAAGCGTTTTCAATACTTACTTTACAAAGTTAACATTCGACTTTCAATAAGCCAACACTTTTAGGTATTTTTTTGTAATATTGAAATTAAATACAATAAAACAGAATTCTCCCCATTATTTTAGAGTAACTTTCTCTTTAAATGAAGCAATTATTAGTACTCCTTTTTCTTACCTCTTCTCTGTTAAGAAGTCAAGAAAACATTCCTCAAGATTATTTTGGCAACCCTTTGGACATTTCCATGTACCTCTCCGGAAATTTTGGAGAGCTTCGCAGCAATCATTTTCATAGCGGGTTGGATATAAAAACCCAACAAAAAGAAGGCTTTCCTGTGTATGCTGCTGCCGATGGCTATGTACAACGAATTAAAGTTAGCCATTATGGCTATGGAAAAGCATTATACATCCAGCACCCCAATGGTCATAGCACAGTGTATGCCCACTTACAAAAATATGCAGGTAATATACAAGACTACGTGAAGCAAAACCAGTATAAAAAGGAAAGCTACGAAATTGAACTTTTCCCGGAAGCAACAACACTGCAAGTAAAAAAGGGAGACATTATAGCATACACAGGAAATAGTGGCAGCAGCGGTGGCCCACATTTACATTTTGAGATACGTGATGCTGCTTCACGTCCTATGAACCCACTTCTTTTTGGAATTAAAATCCCAGACACAACCATGCCTCTCATTAATAGTGTTTTTGCTTACCCTTATAGCGACGACGCTCATGTAGATCAATCGCAAAATCCTGTAAAATTAAGACTTAAGAGACAAAAAGACGGATCATATGTTGCTGAAAATATTACTGCCTTTGGGAAAATTGGCTTCGGAATTTCAGCTTATGATCAACAAAATGGTGCTTCCAATAAAAACGGAACCTATCAAATAAAAACCAAATACAATGGTGAGCCTTATTTTACGGTTTTGTTCAATAAATTTTCTTTTGACGAAACCCGATATCTAAATCGTTATATCGATTATCATTATTTTGAAACCAATAAAAGTAGAATTCAGAAACTTTTTAGGCAAAGTAATAATCCGTTAAGTGTTATTGTTCAAGAAGTAAATCAAGGGTTTGTACAAGTGGAAGACGGTTTTGCTTCTATGTACACTATGGAGGTTTCAGACTTTAACGGAAATACAGTGTTTATTACGGTTCCTATTGAAGGTAAAAAGGAAGAAATTAAAGACCCGAAACATGTAGTAAAGACTTCAGACTTTATTTATGCAGACCAGGCAACAGCTATCACCAAAGGAAAATTTAGCATCTATATTCCCTCAGAAAGTCTTTATGAAGACACTTACCTTGACATTGAAGCAAAAGGAGATACATTAATTTTTCATGAAGATGTGGTTCCTATCCATAAAAATATTACTATTACTGTAGATGCTTCCAATTACAAAGGAGCCGATTTGGAGAAACTATATATTGGAAGAATCAATTACAAAGGGCTACCCTATTATAATTCCACCAACAGGAAAGACACTAAATTAAGTACCGGTATTCGCACCTTCGGGACTTATGCTTTGGCATTAGATACCATCCCTCCTATTATTGAAGCTAAAAATTTTAAAGATGGGCAATGGATTAGTAAAAATAATACCCTGGAAATTAAAATTGAGGACAAAGAAACCGGCGTGAGTAGTTATAGAGCTACCCTTAATGGAAAATTCATTCTCACAGAATATGATTACAAAAAAGACGTTCTTGTATATGATTTTGAAGATCAAGTAACCACAGAATCCGAAAACAATTTACAAGTCATTGTTGTCGATAATGTAGGAAATAGTGCTACATTTGAAGCAACTTTTTTCAGAAAACAACTTTAAATTTTGCTTTTGAAAACGCTACCATTACAATTCCTGCTTCTTTTTACCTTTTTTACAACCCTTGTTTCAGCACAAACAGCCACGATTAAAGGGATTGTTTTTGACGAAAACGGAAAAACGGTTCCAGGAGCCTCCGTATCTTATGATGATAAAGGAACGCTAACCGACAATAATGGAGTATATGTTTTAGAAATTCCCGCTAACAGAGAAGTAACCCTTACTTTCTCCTATTTGGGGTATAAAAACATCAAACTTTCTGTTACCTTATCTACCAACGAAGATTATGAATTTAATCCCCAAATGCCCACAGACGTTGAAGTAATTACCACAGTCATTATTGATGCCAAAAAAAGAAAACGAGTAGAGGGCGTAACCTCTTTCACTCCTGAAATTGCAAGGCGAATGACCGGAGCCAATGCCGGAGTGGAAAATGTATTAATGTCACTTCCCGGAGTAAGTGGTAATAATGAACTTAGTACACAATATGCCGTTCGCGGAGGTAATTATGATGAAAACCTGGTGTATGTTAACGAAATTGAGGTTTATCGTCCCTTTTTAATCAGAAGTGGTCAACAAGAGGGATTAAGTTTTGTCAATACCGATTTAACCTCCAGCGTCGATTTCTCCGCAGGAGGATTTCAAGCTAAGTTTGGCGATAAATTGTCTTCGGTTTTAGACATTACCTATCGCCGCCCTACCAGTTTTGAAGCATCACTGGATGCCAGTTTATTGGGTGCAAGTGTTTCGGTAGGCGGAAAATCGAAATCGGGACGACTTACCGGAATTGTTGGTCTTCGTTATAGAGACAATAGTCTATTTGTCAATGCCAAAGAAACCGAAACCAATTTTAGACCCACTTTTGCCGATGCGCAAGCGTATCTTACCTACAAAATAAGCAATAAGTTTGAGCTTGGGGTATTAGGAAATGTATCTATAAACGATTACCAATACCAGCCTTTATCGCGTCAAACCAACTTTGGTACACTGGCAGATCCTCGGGCACTAATTGTTTTTTATGAAGGACAAGAGGAAGATCGTTATAACACTTATTTTGGAGCATTAAAAGGGACCTACGCTGTTTCTGAAAATTATACTGCCAAGTTTATAGGCTCTATCTATCAAACCACCGAAAAAGAATACTACGATATTTTAGCCGAATACTTATTAGGAGAAGTAAATACTAACATTGGCGATGAAAATTTAGGAGAAGTAGAATTTGCAGAAGGCATTGGTGGACAATTAACCCATGCCCGCAATGATTTAGACGCCCTTATTATCAACTTTGAACACAAAGGGGTGTATAACATGGATGAAAGCAGAATTGAATACGGATTTAAATATACCCGCGAAGATATTCGAGATCGCATACAAGAATACGAAATTATCGATTCTGCCGGCTTTTCCATTAGGCCACCGCTGGAAGATTATGCCAACGACCAACCGTATGAAGCCTACGATTCCCCAATAGTACCCTATACCAACATTAGAGCGCAAAACAGTGCTCAAATAAATAGATTATCAGGATATGCACAATGGAGCAAGAGAACCTTTTTAGGCAATAATGAGGTGTATCTTAATGCGGGTGTTCGTGCACATAATTGGACGGTAAGTGGCGACGGAATTAAAAGTACTACCCAAACCGTTTTTAGCCCAAGAGCCCAAATTTCCATAAAACCCAAATGGAAAATGGATATGTTGTTCCGTTTATCGGGAGGGTTTTATCATCAACCTCCATTTTATAGAGAATTACGGGATTCCACAGGAACGGTAAGGCCCGGAGTAAAAGCACAACAATCTGTTCATATTGTTCTTGGCAATGATTACAGTTTCGATTTGTGGGGAAGGCCATTTACTCTAAACTCCGAAGCATATTATAAAAGCCTTACCGATGTAAATCCATACACCCTTGAAAATGTTCGAATTCGCTATCGCGCTAACAATAATGCCATAGCCTATGCCTATGGTGTCGATTTACGCTTAGCAGGAGAATTTGTTCCCGGCACCGAAAGTTGGGTAAGTTTTGGGTATTTAAAAACCGAAGAAAACATAGATGACCGTGGATATATTTTTAGACCAACAGACCAGCGATTAAAGTTTGGTGTATTGTTTCAGGATTATGTAAAAATTATTCCCGATTTAAAAATGTATTTAAACATGGTCTATAATACAGGACTTCCTGGGGGTTCCCCTAGTTATGCAGACCCCTACGATTTTCAAACCCGACTAAATGACTATAAAAGAGCCGATTTAGGGGTTTCGTATGTGTTGATTCATGATAAAAAACGGAAGGAAAGCGGATGGTTAAAACCGTTTAAAGAACTTACCATTGGCGCAGAGATTTTCAATATGTTCGATGTACAAAACTCAATTACCAATACGTTTGTGCGGGATGTTTATACCAAGGTGCAGTATGCCATTCCCAACTATTTATCGCCACGAGTTTACAATGTAAGAATTACTGCAAAATTCTAATTTTCCACAAATTCTTTCAAGGTTTGCACTACATAATCTAATTCTTCTTTTGTATTAAATATAGAGAAGGAAAAGCGCAACGAAGGAGCTTTTAATTGTTCTTCAGAAAGGAGTTCTTTCAAAACATGAGACCCTTCTTGGCTACCACTTTGGCAGGCACTCCCTTCGGAACATGCAATTCCTCTTAAATCCAATTGAAATACCAATAGCTGTGCTTTATTTTCAGGAAGCGGTAAACGAACACTTAATGTGGTATAGCTACTTTTTTCTGAATCGGCGCTAAGTCCATTAAAACTTACATCCTTAAAATTTTTGATAAGTTCATTTTTGAAATATTCTTTCAAGGAGAGAATATAAGCCCTTTCCGTCTCAAGGTTTTGATAGCCTATTTTTAACGCTTCAGTCATCCCGGCTATAGCATATACCGCTTCGGTGCCAGCTCTTAAACCACGTTCCTGTCCACCTCCAAGCTGCATTGGTTTTAATCCTGAATTTTTTCGAATAAAAGCAAAGCCCACTCCTTTAGGGCCATGAAATTTATGTGCAGAAGCTGCCGCAAAATCAACTAAAATAGTACTAAAATCGGTATTTAAATGGCCAATAGACTGTACCATGTCGCTATGAAAAAATGCGTCATACTGTTTGGCTATTCGAGCTACTTCGTCAAGAGGCAACAAGGTCCCAATCTCATTATTCACATGCATGAGACTAACCAGCGTTTTTTTTGTGGTCTGCTTCAAAATAGCTTCAAGATCTTCAATATTAAGAGTGCTATCCGGGTGATGCTTTACAAAAGCTACTTCAATTCCTTCTTTTATTTGAAGGGATTTAATGGTATTTAACACCGCATGGTGTTCTAATTTACTGGTAATTATAAGTTCAATTCCTAAATTTTTAACCGCACTTTGGAGAATTAAATTATCGGCTTCAGTTCCCCCGGAAGTGAATATTATTTCCGAAGCCTGTACATGAAATAGTCGTGCAATTTCTTTCCTGCAATTTTCAAGCAATGACTTAGAAGATCTTCCGTAAGTATGTGTAGATGAAGGATTTCCATATTCAGTTTTTAATACATTTATCATCGTGTGTATTACTTCATTTCGCAATTGAGTCGTTGCGGCATTATCCAAATACACTTTCTTCATCTATAGGAGTTTTTAAACTATTTTCGGCAAAAATACACATTAATACCCGTTCTTTGTGATGCCCAATTTGGGAAATGTTTTATTTTGTAATTATAAAACTACTACGGAAATGCAAAAACTTTTTAGCCTTATTATTTTGAGTACCCTTTTTCAGGGATGTAACGACGGCGAAATAATTAACACCTCTTTTGATTTTGACAATGCTACTGTACAATTTTGCAGCGGAAGTGACAGTTTCCTGTTTTACAAGATTAACGACGCCAAGACGGAAGCAA
The DNA here is from genome assembly GCA_020435805.1 of Flavobacteriaceae bacterium. Taxonomy (GTDB): domain Bacteria; phylum Bacteroidota; class Bacteroidia; order Flavobacteriales; family Flavobacteriaceae; genus Halomarinibacterium. Next base: position 1,757 of record JAGQZA010000107.1, on the reverse strand, counting down.
TCTCACTTTTAATACAAGGAGATTCCGATCTTTTTATTACTTCCGATACCACTTCCATTGCATTAAATACTACCAATTTTGTTAACTACCGAATTTTTAATAGCGAAGTCACTTCCAATTATTTTTGCACGGAAGTACCTCCTATTACACCACAAGTAATTTCAGAATATATCGGAAACTCAGGCAATGTAACACTTATAACCATTGCGACATATGACGATGACGATGGGGTTCCCCTTTCGAAAGAGTTCAATGGCGATACCGATATGGATGGCATACCCGATTATTTCGACTTTGATGATGACGGGGATAATGTGCCTACTAGATTAGAGCTTGATACCGAAAATGCCGATGGCGATAATGATCCATTAACAAATCCTAAAGATACCGATGATGATGGAATAGCCGATTATCTTGATCCTGATGATGATAATGATGGGGTTTTAACTATAGATGAAGATGCCAATATGAATCTAAACCCCACTGATGATATCGCTGATAGTACTATTGGGCCAAATTTTCTGAACGAAAATGTGCATGAAAAATTTTCAATAACTGAATACCGAAAGCATACGTTTGATTTTACAACAGACGCTATCTTAAAAATTAACAATCTAATTCTTGTTAACGAAAACGAACAGCGTATCTACGAAACTTTGAACTTTGGGACGATTGAAGGGATTTTAAGCGGGGAACTTTCTACAACACCCGATTTTTAGTTTTTCATTACATTTTGCGGGATATAAACTTCCAGTGCACCATTTCCATATTTTTTATAGTCAGCTTCATAATATTTCAAGCCATCAAAGCGATTGACCAAAAATTCGAGTTCGGTTCGCAACACCCCTTCACCCACTCCATGGATAAAAATAACTCGCTGGATTTTTTTTGTAATGGCAAACTCTAACTTATGCTTTGCTGTATCTAATTGCATTGTAAGCAATTGAAAATTAGATAAATGCTTAAAATTCTTAAGTATTTTTTCAATGTGGAGATCTACCTCCATAGGAGGCACAATCCCCTTTTTTGCTATCTTTTCTTTTGTTTTTTTTCGAATTGAATTCTGTTCCGCTTGAATGGTATTCTCAATGCCCTTTGAGAGCTTGTCCGAAGTAATTATTTCTTCTACAACCAGCTCATTTTCAGAAAAAACCATCTCAAAACCATCACTTGTTAAAATGACAATTTCATTTCCGTTTTTTGTAATTATTTTGCCATAAATTGCCTCATCTAATACCGAAACTTTAGCCCCTATTTTAAATTTTTTCATAAAAAATCAGTCATCTGTATTTGTAAATATTTTTCAAAACACGCTAAAATTGAGGAAAATACTCTCAAAAAATGCTGAAATTTGAAAAATAATATTATTTTTACAAAAAAGAATAGAAGGCTTTACCCCAAATAGACCCTTCATAAACATAAAAAGTATGAAAAACCTACTACTATTATTAATTACTTTTGCATATGCAAACAGCTTACATGCGCAGTTGTATGTTACCCCGAATGCAACTACATCAACAGATTCTTACATCTATGTTAATGATCAACTACTATTTGTTGAGCAAGATGTAAATTTGGTGCAAAATACCAATGATATAAATACAAGAGCCAGTATTTATTTAAGAAATGACTCCCAGTTAATTCAAGGAGCCACAGCTTCTTCAAATAGTGGAACTGGTCTTCTCTCTGTTCAACAAAACACTCCTAATGATGATTCTTGGGATTATACTTATTGGTGTTCCCCTATTGGAAATCCT
>JAGQZA010000106.1 GCA_020435805.1 Flavobacteriaceae bacterium | reverse complement strand
ATTCAACAAAAAATGGATAGAAAAGTAATTACGGTAGGAAAAGACTTAACTACTGCGGGTCCTACGGCTTCCGATATTATGAACAACCTTCCTTCGGTAAGTGTCGATCAACAAACCGGAGCACTCTCTATGCGAGGAAACCAAAACGTGCGCGTGATGGTGGATGGAAAACTATCCAACGTTCCCGTAGCACAATTACTAAAACAAATTCCTTCCGCATCTATCAAACAAATAGAATTGATTACCAATCCTTCGGCCAAATACAACCCCGAAGGGATGAGCGGGATTATTAATATCATCCTTCATAAAAATGTAACCGTAGGCTTTAACGGTAATGCCAGTGTGGGACTTTCGTATGAAAAGCAACCCAAATTCACTTCCAATATCGATATGAACTACCGTAATGGAAAGCTCAATTTCTACGGTAATTGGGGACATAATACATCTATTAATGAAAATTACGGTAACATTTTAAGAACCGATGATAATATTGAACAGTTTTTTGAATTTGATGATGATAGTCAATCCAATCTATTTAAAGTTGGGGTCGATTTTTACCTGAATGACAAAAACACGATTTCATTCTTTACCAACCAGAATTTATATGATGGAAACACTACGGGGGTAACAGATATACACTATTACGATGACCCAAGTTTCAATGAAATACAGGATTTTTTAAGCGATAACGAGAATATCTCTTCGCAATATAATTTCGATTACAAGCTGGATTTCAACAAAGAAGGCCATAATATAGAATTGGAAGCCGATTATAACGACTTCAGCAACGATGAAAATGCCAACTTTATGTTTTCGGGCGCTACTGAAGGCAACGATTATGCGGATGTGGTAAATACCGAGAGAGACCAGCTTACCGTGAATTTGGATTATGTAAATCCCCTTTCTGAAAGCACCAAACTGGAATTAGGTTTGGAGGCTCGTTTGTTCAATTCAAACATTGGAAGAACTTCTAACCAAATGGTCGTAAATCCTTTTAATGTAGAGGGAGCTTTAATAGCATCTCCTAGCACATTGTTCGATTATAGTCGAGATATTTATTCTGCCTACGTTACCTATGGAAAAACCTGGGAGAAATTTAGTTTGCAAGTGGGTGTACGTGCCGAAAATGTAGAGGTTACCGCTGCCACCGAAGAAGTTTACGGTACCGGTGTGGTAACCGACGACCTCACTTTTGTGAATACCGACCCTGAAGTAACAGTAACTACAGAAGGTGATACGGTTTTCAAAAACTTTGTAAACGATTACTTCCAGTTATATCCTTCGGCATTTTTTACCTATAGCCCTTCTGAAAAAAATCAGTTTCAGGTAAGTTATAGTCGCCGTGTGGATCGCCCCGGAGTAGATCAAGTAAATCCTATTCGCGAATGGAGCACCCCGCTTATTTCTTCCTTCGGAAAAACAAGCTTAACACCCCAATTTACCAATTCAATTGAGGCAAACTACACCCGAAATCTGGAAAAAGGAAGTGTGACTGCGGGAGTGTTTTACCGAGTGATTGAAGATGAAATTAACCGCGCATTATTTATAGATCGAATTGATAAAAACAAAGTCATTTTAACATACGATAATTTTGATAATACTTCGGCTTACGGAGTGGAAGTTTCCAGTAACTATCGCCCTTTCAAATTTTGGAGTTTTAATGCCAGTTTCGATTTGTACAACCAAACTCAAAAAGGAATTGCAGAGCAGTTAGTGGACCCTCAAAATCCTGAAACCAGTGAAATTATTCTTAATAACTACGAGGTGGATAACATTCAATATAATTTTAGAATGTTCAATAATTTTAGTGTGAGCAAAAAATTGAGTTTTTCCGCTTTTGGGTTTTACAGAGGGAAATCCAGAAACCTTCAATTTACCGTTGACCCAATGTATTTTGTAAATATTGGTGCCCGTTACAATTTATGGGATGGCCGTGGTACTTTCAGCCTTAATTACAACGATATTTTCAACACGATGAAGTTTGCCTTTGATGGTGAACTACCTTACCGACAAACAGGAGCTTTTAATTGGGAGAGCCAAACCGTGAATGTGAATTTATCCTACCGTTTTGGTGGCGGAAAATACCGAGCCAAATCACGTAAGGATCGTGATGATAGAGAAAAACAAGGTGGCGGAGGCATATTCTAGTGAATTGATAATGAAAATGTTATAGTAACGTTAAATTTTAAAGTTTGCTGAAACATTTTATTATTTGTTTAGTCTATTATAGTAAACCTAAACAACTTGATTTATAATTTATTTGGATTAGCCTCTTTAAAAATTTTAATAGCATGTTAGGTAAACCCTTTTTCTGAAATTAAGTAGGAAAGAGGGTTTTTAAATTACCATCGTATAATCACGCTTCCCCAAGTAAAGCCACTACCAAAAGCCGCTAAAACTACCAAATCACCTTCTTTAATTTTTCCCTTCTCCCAAGCTTCGGTTAAAGCAATAGGAATAGAGGCTGCTGTGGTATTTCCATAGTTTTGAATGTTATTATACACTTGGTCATCACTCAGGTTGAATTTTTTCTGAATAAACTGTGAAATGCGCAAATTGGCCTGATGAGGAATCAACATGCTAATATCATTAACTGACAAATTATTGGTCTGCAACCCCTCCATAATCACTTCCGAAAAGCGTACTACCGCATTTTTAAACACAAACTGTCCGTTCATATACGGAAAATAACTTTCATCATTGGGGTCATTTTCATTCAAAATGTCGGTTACCCAGCGGGTTCCCATCCCCGGTGCTTTTACAATAAGCTCTTCCGCAAATTCGCCTTCTGAATGAAGGTGAGTGGATAAAATCCCTTTCCCTTTATCTTCACCTCTACTTACTACAGCTGCTCCTGCCCCATCGCCAAATATCACCGACACACCTCGTCCACGGGTGGTTTTATCGAGCCCGTGAGAATGTAATTCGCTTCCAATAACCAATACGTTTTTATACATTCCCGTTTTGATGAAATTATCTGCCACCGATAAGGCATACACAAAGCCCGAACACTGATTGCGAACATCCAATGCGCCTACCGTTCTAAGTCCAAGTTCTTTTTGAACAGCCACCCCCGGGCCCGGAAAGTAATAATCGGGGCTCAACGTAGCAAAAATCACAAAATCTATTTCTTCTTGAGAAATACCCGCACGTTCCATGGCAATTTTAGCCGCTTTAACACCCATATTGGTGGTGGTGTCATCACTACCTCTTACCGCCCAACGACGTTGCTTAATTCCTGTTCGTTCCTGAATCCAATCATCGTTGGTATCCATCATTTTAGATAGATCATCATTGGTTACCACATTGTTGGGCACATAAAACCCTAATCCCGTAATTTTTGAAGAAAACATAAATTTTTATATTGAAAATTGCGAACAATATAATGAGAAGTATTCTTTTTTTGAAAAAATATAAACAATATATCGCCGAAAATACAAAGAGTAATCTATTTTAGGTTTTCCATAGTTTTGTTTAACCCTCTTCCAACTTCCATCTTCTGTCTTCCGTCTTCCTCCTGCCTCCTGCCACCTTGTCACTTTTTTAGTGAATGGTATTTTATTTGAACATAGCAGACACATAATCTTAAAATCTAAAAACAATGAATAAAGGGACTATTAGTGTTTCTGTAGAAAACATTTTTCCGTTAATCAAAAAGTTTCTATATAGCGACCATGAAATCTTTCTTCGTGAGTTAATAAGTAACGCCACCGATGCCACTTTAAAACTAAAACACCTAACAAGTATTGGTGAAGCTAAAGTGGAATATGGTAATCCGTTGATAGAAGTAATTATTGATAAAAAGAAAAAACAATTGCGCATTGTTGACCAAGGAATTGGGATGACAGCCGAAGAGGTGCAAAAATACATCAACGAGATTGCCTTTTCGGGAGCCGAAGAATTCATTGAAAAATACAAAGACAAAAAAGGTGCGGAAGCCGGTATTATAGGCCATTTTGGTCTTGGGTTTTATTCGGCTTTTATGGTCGCAGACAAAGTTGAAATTATTACTAAAAGTTATCTCGATGAACCCGCTGCCCATTGGACATGTGATGGCTCCCCCAATTACACTCTTGAGCCGCACGATAAAAAAGACCGTGGAACTGAGATTATTCTTCACATTAGCGATGATGAAAAATCGTTTTTGGAAGAAGCCCGCATTCGCGAATTGCTGGTTAAGTATAACAAGTTTATGCCCATCCCCATTAAATTTGGTACTAAAACCGAAACCCTTCCCAAGCCCGAAGGTGCTAAAGAAGAGGATCCGACACCCACAAAAGAAGTAGATAACATCATCAACAACCCTAACCCGGCGTGGACCAAACAACCTTCCGATTTAAAAGACGAAGACTACAAAAATTTCTACCGCGAACTCTACCCAATGCAATTTGAAGAACCGCTCTTCAATATTCATTTAAATGTAGATTATCCTTTTAACTTAACGGGAATATTATATTTCCCCAAAATGACCAAGGATTTAAATATTCAGAAAGATAGAATTCAACTCTATCAAAATCAGGTGTTTGTAACCGATAATGTAGAAGGTATTGTCCCCGAATTTTTAACTATGCTTCGCGGAGTTATCGACAGCCCAGACATTCCCTTAAATGTTTCGAGAAGTTATTTACAAGCCGATGGCAACGTAAAGAAAATTTCCAGCTATATTACCCGTAAAGTAGCCGATAAACTGAAAAGTCTTTTCAATGAAAATAGGGAAGATTTTGAAAAGAAATGGAACGACATAAAAATTGTGATTGAATACGGAATGCTTACCGAAGAAAAATTCTTCGAAAAAGCGCAAACTTTTGCATTGTACCCAACTGTAGAAGGTAATTATTTCACTTTTGAAGAACTTTCAGAAAAGATAAAACCCCTACAAACCGATAAAAACGAAACTCTTGTGGTGCTGTATGCTTCCGACGCTGAAGCGCAACATAGTTACATTGAAGCTGCCAAAGAAAAAGGCTATGAAATATTGCTTCTCGACTCCCCCATTGTCTCCCACCTCCTTCAGAAATTAGAAAGTGACAAAGAAAAAATATCCTTTGTGAGAGTGGATAGTGACAGTGTTGAAAATTTAATTAAAAAGGAGGAAGAAAACCTTTCAAAATTAAATGACGAAGAAAAAGAAACTTTAAAAACCAGTCTGGAAGAATTGATTCCTGCCGAAAAATTTTCGATACAATTAGAAGCACTCGACAGTAATGCAAATCCTTTCACCATTACCGAACCTGAGTTTATGCGTAGAATGAAGGAAATGCAACAAACAGGAGGCGGTGGCATGTTTGGCATGGGCGGTTTCCCAGAAATGTACAATCTGGTCATAAATACAAACCATGAATTAGTTTCAGAAATACTGAACACGAAAACACCAAAGAAGAAGGAACGTTTAATAAATCAAGCACTTGACTTGGCAAAATTGAGTAAAAATTTACTGAAAGGGGAAGAATTGACCAAATTTATAAAACGAAGTTATGAGATGATAAAATAACCTCTTTAGCAGATGAAAAGTAAAATCGTCCAGTTGGGCGATTTTTTTTTGTTAAAAAGTTAAAATTTAGCGGCCTATTTATTTTAAAAAAAAATTATTTACCCTACTTTTGAAAATAACTATTATTAATCAAATTTATTAATTATGAAAAAAATTACATTCTTATGGCAATTGGCCATTCTTGTTTTTTTCAGTTCTCAACTTACAGCCCAGCGGTTCTATTCTTCTGGGGAGCGAGAAGATGTCCAAGTGACCGCTCAAACAAAGCTTGAAATTGAAAATGCAAAGAGGAACTTTTCCTCAAGGTCCTCTGCAAACACCTCACCGCAAATGATGGCTTCTACTTATGTAGGCTCTTTTCTTGTGGGTGATGGTCCTAGTTGGACAACAAATCCTCCTTCTTACACTGCTCAAGAAGCAGCCGCTTTAATATTTGGAGGTAGCCCATCTGATTATTTTATTTCAACAAATCCAAATACTGTGGATCCTATGACGATCACACATACTGCTTGGACAGATTCCTGGGGTGGCCCTTGTCAGGAACTTGCAGAAGATTTTAAAATTGATGTTGGTGCCGTTGGATATAATGATCCAGGGGGGGCTGGAACCGCTACTTCTGCCTATATTAATGATCATCCCAGTTGTTGGCCTCTTGAAAATTTTGTTTGGTTAGCAGGTTCTGCCCCCATTACTGCATGTGGTCCAAGTGGATTACCCATTGATAACCCTCTAGGTTCCAACTGTACTGCATTATCTCCTGCAACTGTTGCAGGAGGTACCGTTATAGGGAGCAACATCGGGGAATATCGATTGAGCAATGTTACCATAGACATCGTCCATACTTGGGATTCCGACTTGGATATAAGTCTTCAGTCACCCTCAGGAACCATTCTAGATTTATCGTCCGATAATGGAGGATCTGGAGATAATTATCAAATTACTGTTTTTGAAGACGGGGCTCCTGTAATCACTACAGGCTCGCCTCCATTTAACGGTACTTTCGAAGCAGAAGGAGGGACCTTTGCCTCTACGTTTGCTGGAGAAAGTATTAACGGTGACTGGACATTAATTGTTAGCGATGATGTTTGTTCTTTTGATGGAGGAACATTAAACAGTTACTGTATTACGTTCGAGCCTATTTTAGTTATAGGCGATCCGCCAGTAATCTCCTGCCCTGCTAATATTACCGCAGACAATGCCGCAGGACAATGTGGTGCCGTGGTAAACTTTGCCGCTGTTGCTGTGGATACAGAAGATGGAAACATCTCTGGCTCTATTGTCTATACACCCGATACCGGAAGCTTCTTCCCTGTAGGGACTACTACCGTAACTGCTTCTGTAACCGATAGTGACGGTAACACTGCTACTTGTACTTTTGATGTGACCGTAGTAGATGCTGAAGATCCTGCAGTTACTTGTGCAGACTTTACCGCACAATTGGATGCAAGCGGTATGGTAACCGTACTGCCAAGTGATGTTGCTAGTGCAACCGACAACTGCCCTGGGGTTACGATGGATTTTCTAATATCTGGTGTTCCTGGCCCATCTGATATCATTACTACCTTGTTTAACCGAAACAATGGAGGTAATTTTGGAGGAGCTGTATATTTTGACGTAACCGTAGGCCCTGCAGATATTCAAATTACAGACTTGGAAACTAACACAGCTGAAACTGGAGCTATGACTATGGATGTTTATACATTGATAGGTACTTCTGTTGGAAACCAGCAAAATCCGGCTCCATGGACATTAATGGCAACTGGTTCAGGAACTGGTGCGGGTCTTAACAATCCATCTATGTTAGCTTTAGACAATCCAATTATTCTGTCAGCTAACACTACGTATGGTTTTGCCCTTGTCATGGATGCTTCTCATGGTCACGATTATTCAGGAACAGGGACTAATCCAGCCCCTGGAAGTACTAGCTACTCTAATGCAGATCTTACACTTTCTTTAGGTTCAGCAAACAATACTCCTTTCTCCAGTGCAGCTTTTACACCAAGAATCTGGAACGGAAGTTTGATTTATCAACCATACACCAGTGTTGCAGTACCAAGTCTTGATTATACCTGTATGGAAGTTGGGCCTAATGACGTAACTGTAATAGCTACCGACGCAGCGGGGAATACCTCTACCTGTACCGCAGTGGTTACTGTAGAAGACAACATTGCTCCGGTAATTGCCTGTATTGGTGAGCCTACGCCGGTAACCGATAGCGTTAGTGCAAGTCCGGGTCTTCCTATTAATAATGGTACTCCAACTGTAGTAAGTACCATTGATGTTACGGACGATTTTGTAATTACCGACTTGGATGTGATGGTAGATATCCCTCATGCATGGGTAGGAGACCTTATTGTAGAGATTCAATCTCCAGCTGGAACCGTGGTTACTATTATCGACCAGCCTGGGGTGCCTGCATCAACTTTTGGTTGTGCCGGGGATGATATCCTAGCCACTTTGGATGATGAGGCTACCGCTCCAGTTGAGGATGAATGCGATGCAGGCGTCCCAACAATTAATGGAACCTTTACCCCTAACAACCCACTTTCTGCCTTTGATGGTGAGAGTACTTTGGGTACTTGGACATTGACAGTAATAGATACATTCCCTGCGGGAGATGATGGAATCTTGAGCGAATGGGGTATTGCTTACACCCACGATGTTACTGCAGCTCCTTACGATGCTATCCTTGATGGTACCACTGGTACCGTAACAGTCAATGTGGCCGACCTATTGTTAAGTGTGGACGAGGCGTGTAGTTATACCGTAACCACCGGTGG
>JAGQZA010000105.1 GCA_020435805.1 Flavobacteriaceae bacterium | reverse complement strand
AAACAACGTCGAATCCTCTCTTTAATATTTTTTTTTTTTTTTATAACATAATGGCAATCCTTGTTAAGATTTTCTCTTACGCTTTAGCTTTTTATAAAAATACCGTAGTTTTCCTATAAGAGAGGTTTTCTTTTCATCATCATGATACCCTTGCCCGTACCCATAGCCGTACCCATAGCCATAACCGTAGCCATAACCATAGCCATAACCGTAGCCGTATTTAGCTTTTCCTTCAAAGAAGTTAAGCACAAAGCTAATATTAGAAACTTCTCCTTTTTTGTATTTATCATTAATCAAGGAAAGCATCCCTTTTTTGGTATAGTTTTGACGAATCATATAAATGGTAGCATCTGCGTATTTTAAAAGTTCTAATGAATCTGCTACCAATCCTAAAGGCGGAGTATCTAACACAATATAGTCGTATTGCTCCTTAAGGCTTTTTATAAGCTCATCCATTCGCTCGGTCATTAACAATTCAGAAGGGTTAGGAGGAATTGGGCCAGCCGTGATAACATCCAATGTTGGGATCATTGTTTTTTGAATAATTCCCTGTTCATCAGAGTCTTCTATAAGGTAGTTTACAACCCCAATATCATTATTAATATTAAAGTCATCAAAAATTTTAGGCTTACGTAAATCCAGTCCTACCAATATGGTCCGCTTTTCACTTAACGCAAATACCGAAGCAATATTTATAGAACAAAAGGTTTTACCTTCTCCACTTATAGAGGAAGTAACCAATACTGTTTTAGCCCCTTTTATTCCTTGTTTTTTATAGATGTATTGCAAACTGGAACGAATGGCTCGAAAGGATTCAGAAATAGCCGATTTAGGTTTTTCAATAACCGCAAGATTATTTTCCAATAAACTTTTCCCTATGACCCCTAAAACAGGGATTGTGGACAAACGCTCTACTTCTTTGGAATTGTGGATTCGGGTATCAAAGGTTACCTTTAAAAAAGCAAACAGAAAAGGAAGCAACATGCCCAAGATGGCAGCCATGACATAATTCAATCTTGTATTGGGGCCTACTTTGCCCCCCCCGGTATCCTTGGCAGGGTCAATAACTAACACATCACTTACATTGGCCGCCTTTACCAATCCTGCCTCACTTCGTTTAGCCAAAAACAAATTATAGGTATTTTGGCTAAGGTTATATCTCCTTTCTATTTTTAAAAGCTCCTGTTGCTCTTTGGGTAGTTTTCGTATTTGAAACTCAAAACTTCCTATATCCCCATTTATTTTTGAAAGCTCTTGGTTTTTAAGCCCTTTTGAAGATTTTATATTTTCCAAAAGCACTCCTTTAATAGCATTAATTTGTCTGTCTATGTCTTTAAAGATAGGTGCTTCTTCTTTATACGAATATTGCAACTTGTTTCGTTCTTGGGCTTTGGCTACAATTTGTGCCACTCCCAACCCTATACTACTTTCATTGATACCGGCAACCGAAGGAGCAGGAACATCGCGATAATCTGAACGGCTTATTAAATAGTTCTCTAACGTATTATAATAGTTAAGTTCCCGCTCAATAGTTTCTTTTTGTAAATCTAAAAGGTTGAGCTTTTCGTTAAGTTCTTTCCCTTCATTATCAAGATCAACAATAGAGTTACTGTCCTTAAACTTATTTAATTCATCCTCTACATCCTTAAGTTCATCAGATTTCCGTGCCAGACTGCTGTCAATAAATTTTATGGTTTTAGTAGCAAACAGATTTTTACGCTCCAGCATATCTTCGCTTAAAACTGCTACCGAGGTATTTAAGTAATCGACCAAACGTGCTTTATTATGTCCCCTTATTCGCATGTTAAGTACCGATGATCCTTTAGATTCGGCTTCCACATTAATATTCATAGAACTTCGAACCGCAGCATCAAAGTTAGAAAACAACAGGTAGAAGGGGCCGTAAGATTTACCTTTATAATCGGGATTAGGGACAAACATTCCACTAAAAAAGGGGAGCGTAATTTTTTCACCTATTTTAAAGTCTTCGCTAAAATTTTGAGTGTCAAAATATTGAATTATCCCTTCTTTTTCAACATTGTAATATTGTAATTGCTTATTGGAGGATTCTTTAATGGAAAGGCTTATCTTAAAATTTACAGAATCTTTAAAAACCACCGTAATAGGGACTCCCAACAATTGGGGTTGGGTAGTATCTACTACTACTAAAAAAGGAGTTTGTTTATAAGCGTCAACTTTTTGATATTTCCCATCCTTAAAATACGATAAGTAATTTTGCAGCCTATCTACCACTTTTTCATTATGAGACCTTGACCGTAGAGTAATAATGGAGGTATTCACCTTATCTGTAGTTCCCCCCCAATTAAAGGTTAGACTAGTATTCGTTGTAAAAAAAGGATTTTGGTCATCTTTAATGGAAATCATATTGCTTATTTCATAAACAGGCAACTTTCGCACATTGATGTAATAAGCAATAGAAAAACTGATGCCTAATGTAATAAGAAATAAAGGCCAGTAACTTATCAGCTTTATTAAAAAGCCTCTAAAGTCAAAAATGGACTGTATGTCTTTTACTTCAAATTCTTCGTTCATTTATAGTCTTGTAAATAATAATATAGCAGTGGTAAGGGCAGTTACAATACTTAATATAGTGGTAAAAGATTGTAACCCTGTAGTTCCTGTTCCAATCGATTTTTGTGGCAAAGGATTTATTAAAATCAAATCGTTAGGTTGTATGTAATAGTAAGGAGAATTCATAGCATCTATGGAGGTTAAATCGATATGATGCACTTTTTGCCCCAAAGGGTATTGACGTATAATAATTACATTGGTCTTATCTCCCGTAATAGGAATATCACCGCTGTTTCCAATCGCTTCCATAATCGTCGCCTGGTCTCTATAAATAATATTGCTGCCGGATCTTCCTATTTCCCCGTTAATGGTATATCGAATCCCAGCCAACTTAACGGTTACAAATACATTGGCTTCCGCTTTAAAATAGTCTCTTAAAAGACGTTCTTCAATATCTTTCCGTATTTCTTCTACAGTAAAGCCTAAAACAGGGACTTCACCCAAACTTGGAATGCGTACATTTCCATGAACATCTACCACAAAGCCATCAAAATATAGCTTTTCTTCCCGATTTGCATTTACATTTTCTTCGTCTCCAATAGGATTAAAAATTCCAACTGTTTCTTGATCCAACGCCTTTACCCTAATACTCAATAAATCATTTATTTGTACACGATACGGCTCTTGCCTTTTTTGTATAGGAATAATACTGTCTTTATATTTTGAATTGTCTTCTTGAAGGTAGGTTAACTGTTTTTGAGACACACAGGAGGCAAGGCAAATAGTAATGATTCCGAAGAGTAACAATCGCATCATGTTCATAGTAGCTGGGTTGTTAACAACAAATATAACGTAAGCTTGTTAATAATAAAATATATTTTGCCTTAAGTAAACAAAAACCATTTATTTTGCACTAAACCTACGCTATGAACTTTCTTTCAGTAGAAAATATTGCTAAATCCTATGGAGAAAGACTCCTTTTTAAAAATATTTCCTTCGGAATTAATGAAGGGCAAAAAATTGGTTTTGTCGCCAAAAACGGTACCGGAAAAACGTCTTTACTCAATATGCTTTCTGGGGATGACACCCCTGATGAAGGAAATATTGTGTTCCGAAAAGGGCTTTCGGTAGCCTTTATTTCGCAAGACCCAAATTTGGATCCCAATCTTACGGTGGAAGAAACCATTTTTTCTTCCGAAAAACCCATTCTGAAGATTATTGAAAACTACGAAAAAGCACTCTTAAATTCGCACGATACTGAAGTTTATCAAAAAGCTTTCGATGCCATGGATGCGTATCAAGCTTGGGATTTTGAAACGTTGTATAAACAAATTCTCTTTAAATTAAAACTGGAAGAACTTCACCAAAAAGTGAAACATTTAAGTGGCGGACAAAAAAAACGACTGGCATTGGCCAATGCCCTCCTCTCCCAACCCGATTTGTTAATCATGGACGAACCTACCAACCACTTAGACCTTGAAATGATTGAGTGGCTGGAAACCTTTTTTGCCAAAGAGAATATTACTTTATTTATGGTCACTCACGATCGGTATTTTTTGGAACGGGTGTGCAATGAAATTGTGGAATTAGACGAAGGTAATTTGTACAGTTACAAAGGAAATTACAGTTATTACCTCGAAAAGAGGGACGCACGCATCGAGAACTTTGAAACGGAAACTGCCAAAGCCAAGCAACTCTTCAAAAAAGAGCTGGAATGGATGCGACGGCAGCCCAAAGCGCGTACTACCAAAAGTAAAAGTCGTATTGACGATTTCCACGAAATAAAAGCCCGTGCCGGCCAACGCCGAAAAGACCATGAGGTGCAGCTGGAGCTCAATATGGAACGTCTGGGGACCAAAGTAGTAGAGCTTCATAATATTTCAAAACAGTTTGGCGAGCGTAGCTTGTTTCAGAAATTTGACTACAATTTTCTTCCCGGGGAACGCTTAGGGATTATTGGGAAAAATGGCACCGGGAAATCTACTTTTTTGAATATTCTCACAGGAGCACTTCCACCAGATTCTGGGAAAGTAGTCATTGGCGAAACGGTTCATTTTGGGTATTATACCCAAAAGGGCATCACTGCAAAAGAAGGACAAAAAGTGATTGATGTAGTGCGCGAATACGGTGATTTTATTCCGCTTAAAAAGGGAAGACAAATCTCTGCCGGGCAATTGCTAGAACGGTTTTTATTCGACAGAAAAAAGCAATACGATTTTGTAGAAAAATTGAGCGGGGGAGAAAAAAAACGACTCTATCTCTGTACGGTGCTCATTAAAAATCCCAACTTTTTAATACTCGATGAGCCTACCAATGACTTGGATATCGTGACACTGAATGTATTGGAAAGCTTTTTGTTAGACTTTCCCGGATGCTTGATTGTAGTCTCCCACGACCGCTATTTTATGGATAAAATAGTGGATCATCTATTTATTTTTAAAGACGAAGGTAGCATTGAAGATTTCCCCGGGAATTATACCGATTATAGAATATACGAAGACAGTTCCCCAAAAGAAAAGCCGCAAACCACCGATAGTAAACCAAAAAATCATTGGAAAATTGACAGTAATAAAGCCAAGTTGAGTTATAACGAACAGAAAGAATACAACAAACTAGAGAAAGAAATAGTTAGTTTGGAATCTGAAAAAGAAGCACTTCAAAATCAATTTGCTACTGAAAATTGGGATGGAGCCGAAATTGATAAGCAATCGCAAAAATTGCAGGAGCTAATCAATACAATTGAAGAAAAAACCGAACGATGGTTTGAGCTTTTAGCAAAAATGGAAGAATAAAAATTGTCCCCTCGAGCGCAGTCGAGAGGTCTTTAAAAAAAATAAAAATTAGGTCTCGACTGCGCTTGACCAGACAGAATTTGATTTATCAACTAAAATCATACCTGCAATTTTTATTAAAATCCACTAATGCGCATGGGGTACACTCCCCTTTTGTGTATGATTTTGTTACACAATGTTTGTACAACAAAAAAAAGCATGAAGGTTATACAACGCTAAAAAAAATACGCAAAAAACATTTAGCTAATACTGAAATTATTAAGGTAATCGACTTTGGAAGTGGCTCCAAAGTATTTCAGGGAAATGAAAGAAAGATTGCTGCTATTGCCAAAAATGCAGGGGTACCTTATAAAAGGCAACAACTTCTTTTTAGAATCGCCACCTATTTTCAGCCTGTAACTATACTGGAACTGGGCACTTCGGTGGGTTTGGGTACCGTAGCGCTTTCCTTGGGAAATCCTTCCGCAAACATTACTACCGTGGAAGGCTGCCCTAATACGGCTAAAATTGCTTCCGCTCTTTTTAAGGATTTTCAGTTAAAAAACATTCATTTGCAAAACACCACTTTTGAAGATTTTTTCAAAAACGATACGCTCAGTTATGATATAATTTATGTAGATGGGAACCACCAAAAAGAACAAACGCTGAAGTATTTTGAAATACTTTCCGAAAAAATAAGGAACGATTCCCTTATTATTTTTGATGATATTTATTGGAGTTCGTCCATGTCCGAAGCTTGGAGGGAAATCATCAAACATCCCAAAGTTACGGTAAGTATCGATACCTTTTATTGGGGTTTGGTATTTTTCAGAAAAGAACAAAAAAAAGAACATTTTATCATTCGTTTGTAACAAGTAGTTTATCTTTACGTCAAACAGATGCTATCACAATATTTGAGTATTGATTAATAAATAAAGGATCTATACTTATTGAAAATTCTAAAATCGTATATCAAAAATCTAAAATACCTAAGTGAGTTTAGTCATAAAAATTAGAGGTATAATTCGCGATTTCCCTCTGGGTCAGGAAGTTGTAAAAGTATTGAAAGGCATTGATCTGGACATTGAAAGGGGCGAATACGTGGCCCTTATGGGTCCTTCGGGATCTGGAAAATCTACTTTAATGAACCTTTTGGGATGTTTGGATACCCCCACAGGAGGAATTTATGAATTAAATGGAGTGGACGTAAGCAGCATGACCGACGATGAATTGGCCGAAATACGCAACAAAGAAATTGGCTTTGTGTTCCAAACCTTTAACCTTCTTCCGCGAACAACCGCACTCGATAATGTAGCACTCCCTATGGTCTATGCCGGTGCCAGTAAAGCCGAACGCCATGCCCGTGCCACTGAAGTATTAACCGATGTAGGCCTTGCCGACCGTATGGACCATAAACCCAATCAACTCTCTGGAGGGCAACGCCAACGGGTAGCTGTAGGTCGTGCCTTGGTAAATAAACCTTCTATTATTTTGGCTGATGAACCTACAGGAAACCTGGATTCTAAAACTTCGGTAGAGATTATGCAACTATTTGATGCTATCCACGCTGCCGGAAATACGGTGATTGTAGTTACCCACGAAGAAGACATCGCAGCACACGCACATAGAGTGATACGATTACGCGATGGCATGGTAGAAAGCGATGTAAGAACCAAATAATCTGAAATAACAAATAACAAGTTCATAATCATTCACACACCATTCCCCTTTCTCTTTTCTAGATTCTCTTTTCTCGATTCTCCAGAATCTATTTTCTACTCTCTCTTCATTTAGTATCTTTACTGCTATGGAAAGTGTAGAAGAAACCATTGAAAAAAACAAAGCACAAAAGGCTTTTTACAATAAAAAAAAGAAAAATATTCCTACGCGTATTTGGTCTTTTATTCGAGAAAAGGGACTAAAAGACATCCGGAAAGAACTGGGGATTTTGGAGCAATCCTACACACTCCACAAACAATGGTTAGGGGATTTTAGCGACAAAAAAATCTTAGATTTGGGCTGCTTTGCGGGTAATGCCCTTTCGGTCTATTTGGCTGAAAATAGCAACCAATATATAGGGATTGACCTAAGTGACAAGGGTATTGAAAAGCTCAATAAAAAAATTGCTCATATTTCTACTGCCAAAGGAATGGCCATCGACTTTTTTTCAGAAGATTTTTCAGACACCCATTTTGATATTATTTATGCCTACGGAGTATTACACCATTTTAAAAATGTGGACAATCTCGTGCAACGGTTAGATGAAAAATTAGCCCCTAACGGAATTATTATTAGTTACGACCCCTTAAAAACCAGCTTTCCCGTTTGGGTTGCTCGAAGCCTATATCGTCCTTTTCAAAGTGATGCGGCGTGGGAGTTTCCCTTCGGAAGAAAAACCTTAAAAAAATTGGAGCAAGCCTTTACAATAAAGGAAACCAGGGGCGTTTTGGGAACTGCCAAATGGTATTTTTTATACCAATTGCTCCCTCTTTCTAAAGAAAAAAAACTAGCTTGGGGAAAACGTGCGCATCAAAAAGACTGGGAGCGTTCTGCTACTTCCCGAAAACATTTGCTAACTTGTATGCAGTTAAATTTGTTACTTCAAAAAAAGTAAGCTATGTACACTTGGATAGGGATTGTTTTTCTGTTATTGGTGGTGGTCATTTGGAATAACTTTCGAATGAATAAGGAACGCAGAAAACGCAACCAGCAGAGTTTCAGAAAAAAGTATCAAGAAAGGAAAAAGAAAGATGAAAATCTATACCAAAACAGGCGATAAAGGCACCACCGCATTATTTGGCGGTACGCGAGTGCCCAAACACCATATTCGTATTGAAAGTTATGGTACCGTGGATGAACTTAACTCCTATTTGGGATTGCTTCGGGATCAGGAGATGGACGTGCATTACAAAAACCTCTTAATGGAGATTCAAGATAAACTGTTCACTCTAGGTGCCATTCTTGCTACAGATCCTGAAAAGGCTCTTCTT
>JAGQZA010000104.1 GCA_020435805.1 Flavobacteriaceae bacterium | reverse complement strand
AGCTGCTTCTTTAGGTGCTATGGTAACCTTAATTTCTGGGCCAAGTCATGAATCGGTACAGTTTGAATCTATTACGTTAATTAAAATAATTTCGGCTAAACAAATGTATGATGAAGTACATAAAGTTTTTGGGACAAGTGATATTGCCATTTTAAGTGCTGCCGTAGCCGATTATCGCCCCAAAGAGGTAGCGAAGCAAAAAATTAAAAAGAAAGAGGAGCAGTTTCATTTGGCTCTTGAAAAAACAGAAGATATTTTAGCTTCCCTTGGAAAAATTAAAAAGAAACAGTTTTTGGTGGGTTTTGCCCTTGAAACCGAAAATGAACTTGAAAATGCAAAAACTAAGCTTCTGAAAAAGAATTTAGATTTAATTGTATTAAATTCGCTTAACGATGCGGGAGTGGCTTTCGGTTCAAGTACCAACAAAGTAACCCTTTTAAGCCCAAACAATAAAGTGGTGCCCTTTTCAGTTAAAGAAAAAGAACAAGTAGCAAAAGATATTTTACTTTACATTATAGAAAACATAGATGCGTAACATTTTTACTTTTTTATTGATTGTTTTTAGCCTTATTACATTGCAAGCCCAAGAGCTTAATGCTACCGTAACGATTGATGCCGAGCAAACTGGACAGCCCAATTATCAGGTTTTTAGAACATTAAAAGATCAACTTACAGATTTGCTCAACAATACAACCTGGACCAATCGGGAGTTTTTAACGCAAGAGCGCATCGATTGTAATTTTACCTTAATTATTACCAGTTTCGAATCTACTAGCTTTTCGGGCTCCTTGCAGGTGCAATCTTCAAGAACAACCTTCAATTCTATCTATGATTCGCCTATCTATAATTATAATGACAGACAGTTTAATTTTGAGTATTCCGAATTTCAACCCTTAGTTTTCAATGTGAATACTTTCGATTCCAACTTGGTTTCAGTATTGGCATACCATGTATATACTATTATTGGCCTTGATGCAGATACGTTTGCTCCCAATGGCGGTGACGAATTTTTTACCACGGCAAAACAGATTGTTAACAACGCAGCTTCCAGTAACTTTTCGGGTTGGAAAGCTACCGATGGAACCCAATCCCGATATCGCTATAACGATGCTATTATTTCTAATGTGTATCAAGAATATAGAGAAGCCCTTTATACCTACCACCGTCAAGGGCTTGATAAAATGGAAAGTAATGCCAAAGATGGAAAGCTAAAAATTATTGAAGCCGTTGCCAAATTAAAGAACGTAAATGACCGAAGACCCAACTCCTATTTATTACGAACCTTTTTTGATGCAAAAGCAGACGAAATTTCCAGTATTTTTTCGGGTGGGCCACAGGTAGATATCAATACATTGGTAGAACACCTAAACCGAATTGCTCCCACGCGCCGCAGCAACTGGAGTTCTATAAAAATATAAACGCTTTTCTTGCTAAAATTGTAAATCTCCCTTACTTTAGGGATGCTACTTTAGTATAAAATATATTGGTCATTGTTAGCAAGTCTTTCCATAAAAAACTATGCACTCATTAAGGATATTCGAGTAGATTTTAACTCGGGACTTACTATTGTTACGGGTGAAACTGGAGCAGGAAAATCCATCTTGTTAGATGCGCTTTCATTGGTTTTGGGAAAACGGGCCGATGTAAAAGTGGTTCGGAATCCTTCCGAAAAATGTATCATCGAAGCCGAATTTCACATTGCTGATTACAATCTTAAAACCCTTTTTCAGGAATTGGATTTGGATTATGAGGATCAAACTTTTTTGCGCAGGGAGATTCTCCCCAACGGAAAAACTAGAGCTTTTGTGAATGATACTCCGGCATCGCTTCAGCAATTACAAGACTTAGGCAATTTTTTAATCGATATACACAGCCAGTTTGATACCCAAAGTCTTTTTTCGGAAGCCTACCAATTGGAAGTCATTGATACGTTAGCGGGAAACGAAAATGACCTTCAAACATACCATTTGCAATTAAAAGAATTCAATACCCTTTCTGAAACATTGAAAATGCTTGAAGGTAAAAAACAAGAACTTGCAAAAGATTGGGATTACAACCAGTTTTTGTACGAAGAATTAAGGCAAGCAAATCTTTCTAAAATCGATCAGGTTGCTCTTGAGGAAATGTTTGAAAAATTGAATAACTCCGAAGCAATTAAAGAAGTGCTTTCCCAAAGCAGACAGCTTATTTTAGAAGACACCATGGGTTCTCTAAGCACTTTAACTGAAATAAGGGCACAACTTTCAAAGATTAAAGCTTTTTCGGCTTCGTATGAAGAACTTTGGAACCGAGTGAACTCCTTGCACATAGAATTGGAGGATATTTCAGGAGAAATTCAAGGCGCTTTTGAAAATTTG
This sequence comes from Flavobacteriaceae bacterium, assembly GCA_020435805.1. Classification (GTDB taxonomy): domain Bacteria; phylum Bacteroidota; class Bacteroidia; order Flavobacteriales; family Flavobacteriaceae; genus Halomarinibacterium. Next base: position 5,969 of record JAGQZA010000104.1, on the reverse strand, counting down.
GAAGCACAACCAGAATTGTTGCAAGAAATCCACGAAACACTTCAAAATTTATATCGTTTGCAGCAGAAACACCAGGTAAATTCGGTGGAAGCATTACAAAAAATGGAAGAAGATCTTTCGTTAAAAGTAACCGATTTTGAAACCATAGACGGCACTATTTCTGAAATAAAAGAGAAAAAAGCAACCGTGGAGAATATGTTGAATGAGTTAGCTGAAAAACTCCACGATGAACGAATAAAAGTATTTCCAAAATTAAAAGAACAGTTGGGATTTTATTTGAAGGATTTAGGATTGCCCAATGCTCAATTTGTTTTCGATTTAAGGAAAAAGGACTTTTTCAGAAAGGATGGAAAAGACGAATTGCAGTTGTTGTTTAACGCAAATAAAGGTGTGTCACCTGGCCCTATTCAAAAAATAGCTTCCGGTGGCGAATTAAGTAGAGTAATGCTTTCATTAAAAGCCGTGATAGCAGGATTTAAAAATCTTCCCACCATTGTTTTTGATGAAATAGATACAGGAGTTTCCGGAGAAATTGCCCATAAAATGGCACTTATTATGGTACAAATGAGTAAAAAAGGACAATTGATAAGTATCACGCATTTACCTCAAATAGCAGCAAAAGGAGAACACCATAAAAAAGTTTTTAAAGTAGAAGGTGAGGAAAATACGGTTACCCAAATTAAAGAACTTACTGCCGAAGAACGCATTGTGGAGATAGCGCAAATGATTGGAGGAAGCACTGTAAGTGAATCGGCTTTAGCACATGCAAAACAATTATTGAATTAGCGTATATTTACAAACTCAATTAACAACATCATCATGGCTTATAACTTATTAAAAGGAAAAAAAGGAATCATTTTTGGAGCACTTGACGAAAATTCTATCGCTTGGAAAACAGCAGAGCGAGTACATGAGGAGGGAGCAGCTATAGTATTAACCAATGCTCCTATTGCCATGCGAATGGGGCAAATTAATCAGTTGGCTGAAAAAACCGGCTCACAAATTGTTCCGGCAGATGCTACAAACCTTGAAGATCTTGAAAACCTAGTAGATAAAGCCATGGAGCTTTTAGGTGGAAAATTAGATTTTGTACTACATTCTATTGGAATGTCCGTAAATGTTAGAAAAGGGAATCATTATACCAACCAAAATTACGAATGGACCCATAAAGGCTGGGATGTTTCTGCCTTATCTTTTCATAAAACCATGCAGGTATTATATAAAAAAGATGCTATGAATGAGTGGGGAAGTATTGTGGCTTTAACCTATATGGCGGCGCAACGCGTTTTTCCGGATTATAATGATATGGCAGACAATAAAGCTTACTTAGAATCTATAGCGAGAAGTTTTGGCTACTTCTTCGGAAAAGATAAAAAAGTGAGGGTAAATACCATTTCACAATCTCCAACACCAACCACGGCAGGACAGGGCGTGAAAGGATTTGACGGATTTATTGCTTATGCCGAAAAAATGTCTCCATTGGGAAATGCTACAGCACTTGACTGTGCCAATTATACAGTTTCACTATTTAGCGACTTAACTAAGAGAGTCACGCTGCAAAATTTATACAATGATGGAGGTTTTTCAAACATGGGGGTTAGTGATGCAGTAATGAAAGGGTTTGTTGAATAATTTCAGTAGGATAATTCACAAAAAAAAACCAGCGAGATAGCTGGTTTTTTTGTTTTTTATCGATAAAACTTGCTCATTTTGAATAAAAAAAAATTCTTGTATGAAAAATCTTTTGCAGTTCTCTTTTTTTTGAATATTTTTATTGCTTATTAACTAATCTATTAATATAAATTATGAAAAAATTTACTTTATTAATTGCAATGCTCTTTTGCTTTGTGGCTTTTGGCCAAAAGTCGAGTACGCCCACAGTAGAGTACCCTACTAAAGCAACTCAAAAAGCAGAGAAAAAACAAGTTACAAATCAACAAAAGTTGCCCTATGCAAGCTTTAATGAAGTTCCTCAGCAAGTTTTTGACGGAATGAAAGAAAAAGTTGAAGCAGAAAAACAACAAGCCAGAAAGGCAAAAGTAACTAATCAAAGTAACCAACCTTTTCAAAGTCTTTCGAGTATTCCACAAGCAACCATAGATGCTTTGGTTTCTAGAAAAGCTTCTGCAAAAGCAAAAAAGGTGGCTGTTGCTATGAAATCTGCAACCATCACAGTAACTGCTGATTCTGCTGAATTTGCAGACGCTTCCAATGTAAGATTAGGTCAGCAAACGGTTACTTATGAGGCTTCCAATTTTAATGGGTATTCTTACAGAAACTCAGGGAATACCAGAATGCCAGAGTTGGCGTATTCTAGTGGTCCTTACTTTGGAATTGCAGGAACACCTGATGTAAGTTTACTTGAAGATACTTCATTAGGAATGGGTACGTATGGTTCAAATGCAAATACTGGAGCTAATTTCAGAATGGCAGATGATATAGTTCTTTCGGATGATTATGACATTACCTCATTGGTATTTTATGCATATCAAACAGGAGCTCCTACGGCTCCGGCTTCTATCCAAGAGATTAACGTTCAAATTTGGGACGGAGATCCATCTGTAGGTGGAAGTTCAGTAATTTGGGGAGATCCTACTACTAATGTAATGTCAAGCAACACTTGGAGTGGGGCTTACCGACAATTAGAAAGTGCTCCCGGAGCAACTAACAGAGCTATTCAAGAAATTACTGTGAACGTTGCAGGTCTTTCTTTACCAGCAGGAACTTACTGGGTAGATTTTAGCTACGTAGGTGATGCAGGATTCTCTGGACCATGGCAACCACCAGTTAATATTATAGGACAATCTACTACAGGTAACGCAATGCAGTCTAATGCTGGAACTTGGGGGCCTTTAGTAGATATAGGAAACCAAGGTGTGCCAATTGATGTTTATGGTGATTGTACCAGCTGTGGTGGTGGTGGATGTACCACCGGTATCTTTACAGATAGACCATCTTTTGAAGCTGCCTTTGGTGGCGGTACTTTAAACATTGAGGATTTCGCAGGAGGACCAGGAGGAATTGCAGGTTGTGATTTAGTAATTAGCAATGCGGGAGATTCTTGTTTTGCTCCAGGTGAAATTTTACCAGGTATTGAAATTACTACTAATGACTCTACTGGGGCTGCGTCTCCAACGGTATATGTTCAAGCAGGTTCTTTTGGTAATACAAACGACTTAGTAGGTTCTAACACCTTTGTAGATTATACAATCATTAATTTCCCAAATAATGACGTTAATTCTTTTGGTTTTGAACTTATGACTTTGCTTAGTGCTGCACCTGTAGAAATTAGAATTTTCGGAACCAGTGGTTTAATTGATACTCAAACAGTGAATACTACAGCTCCCGAATCATTCTGGGGCTATATCGCTTCTGAAACAGTTGTAAGTGTAGAAATTGAAGATTTATCAACTGTTAATGCGGAATTAGTTGGAATGGTTGCCTTTGGAGAATGTTCTGGTGGAAGTACTGGTTGTACTGCCGGAACCTTTGGTGATAGACCTGCATTTGAAGGAGCCTTTGGAGGTACTTTAATTGATGAAGACTTTACAGGAGGTCCTGGTAGCATTACTGCTTGTGATGGACCTATCAACTCTAGTGGTAATAGCTGTTATCCAGCAGGAGAAATTGTTGACGGTATCGATATCCGTTCTTTAGTTCCAACAGATCCATTAGCTAATACCGTAGTTATCCCAGACGGAGCCTTAGGTCAATCTGGAGTGTATGTAGGGCCAAATACCTTCGTGGATATACTAGAAATGCAATTCCCAAATAATGATGTAAATTCTTTCGGGGTAGATGTTCTTTTACCACTAGCCGGAACTCCTACAGATGTTACAGTTCGTATTTACGGAACTGCAGGATTAATTGATACACAAATAGTAACTGCAACAGGTGGTACTGCTCCAGTGTTCTTTGGTTATATTGCCAATGAAACGATTACTCGAGTTGAGATGGAAGACCCTCTTGGTGGAGGAGAGCTTATTGCTAATGCTTCCTTCGGTGAGTGTACAGGTGATCCAAATCCTGGAGGTTGTGGTGACATTACGTATGAGAATGTTGCTCCTACAGGTAACGGTGTTCCTGCCCAGACCTTCCCAGACTTCCCAGATTTTGATTGTGAGGCTGTTGACGACGTAGTACTAGCTGGTCCAGATGCAGGACAATTATGTGCTGTTTCTGTAACTGGTACCTATACTGCCGGAGGTCTTCCTGCAGATCCTAATAATACTGTTGTTCTTACAGTTTATGATGATAATGCTGGCGAGCCTGGTGCTGTTGTTTTCACTGAAACCTTCCCAGGAAGTGTTGATGGTAACGCAGATGGTTCCTTTACTTTAGAGCCAACCGGTGGACCAACTTTCAACCCAGGAACTAGATATTGGATTAGCGTTAATGCTGTGATGGAATTTGGTACTTCTGGACAATGGTTCTGGAGTAGTGCTACTGATGGTAATGATGACCCTGCATTATGGCAAAACCCAGGAGGTGGATTTGGTGTAGGATGTACAACTTGGGGTGATTTTGCTACCTGTACTGTTGGTGGTGGATTAGGTCCAGATCTTTTAATGGATGTTGACTTTGAAGTGGTAAATATCATTACTTATGACGATTGTGAAGGTGCATTACCTATTAATTGTGGTGATTCTGTTATGGGAGATACCTTATCTGCTACTTTAGACGCAGTTACCGATTGTGACCCTGGAACTCCAGATGCTCCTGGTGTATGGTATAAGTTCGAAGATACTTCAGGATTACCTGGAACCGCTACTGCTTCTACTTGTAGTGCAAATACAGATTATGATACTCAAATTGCTGTTTACACAGGAGATTGTAATGGTGGTTTAGTTTGTTTAGCTACTAACGACGATTCTCCAAACTGTACTAACTTCCAATCTGAGGTTGAATTCCCTACCGATGGTAGTTCTACCTACTATATTATGGTTCACGGATGGAATAATAATACGGGTAACTTTGAATTAAGTTTATCTTGTGTATTGACTCCACCAGACAACGATATGATTGTGAATGCTATTGATATTGATCAATTCGATTGTCCTTATACTGATGAGGATGTTGCGATGCCAGCAGCTACAACTGAAAATGGTAACCCTACAGATTGTGATATTACTGGTGCAAATGGTGTTTGGTATAAGTTTACTGGAGTTGGAGAAGGTTTCATTACTGGAACTATAGCTAGCCCAGCAGGTACTTATTCAATTACCTTCTATACAGCTCCTGATGAAACTTCAACAGAAGATGAATTAGTGCTTGTTGACTATTTTGAAAACCAATGTGTGTTGCAACAAAACCAAGCAAGAATCCCTTATGTTGATGGTCAATCATACTACTGTTTTGTGTTGAATACCGGAGGTGTTACAGATATAGAGTTTACCGAGTGTACTCTTGATGTGACTTCGAATACTATCGAAGGATTCACTTTCTATCCAAACCCAGCTAATGATAGACTAAACCTTACATCTGTTGAGACTATTGAAAGCGTTGCTCTTTATAATATTTTAGGTCAAAAAGTAATAGACCTTAATGTTAATGCAACAAACGGTCAAGTAGATGTTTCTAAATTATCTGTTGGTGCCTACATTATGAAGGTTACTTCTAATGGTCAAACAGGAACCTATAAGGTAATTAAAAAGTAATTTTTTCTAATTTATAATTTTAAGCCACTCCAATTTTCGGAGTGGCTTTTTTTATTATGTATTTTTGTGGGTATGCAAGTATCCTATTCCTTTATTATTCCTGTTTATAATCGCCCCGATGAAATACAAGAATTGCTTGAAAGCTTTTTAAAAGTAGATGGAAATTCTGAATTTGAAATTATAATTATTGAAGACGGTTCCAGCATATCATCGCAAAGCATTGTTGATGGGTTTAAGTCGCAACTTAATATATCTTACCTTTTTAAATCTAATAGTGGCCCCGGTGATTCTAGGAATTTTGGAATGCAACAC
>JAGQZA010000103.1 GCA_020435805.1 Flavobacteriaceae bacterium | reverse complement strand
TAAGATTCCTATCCAGACACTAAAAGTAGGGTCCCTTGGAACGCACAACTTATTAGGCTTAGCTAAAGAAAAAAAAGCAAGAATCCTTATCGCATCTACTTCCGAAGTGTATGGAGACCCATTAGTACATCCCCAAAGTGAAACCTATTACGGAAATGTAAATACCATTGGACCTCGCGGAGTTTATGACGAAGCAAAGCGTTTTCAAGAATCCATAACGATGGCCTATCATCGTTTCCACGGATTGGAAACTAGAATTGCCAGAATATTTAACACCTACGGCCCAAGAATGCGATTAAACGATGGCCGGGTAATACCGGCATTTATGGGACAAGCATTGAGAGGTGAGGATTTAACAGTATTTGGCGACGGAGAGCAAACGCGGTCGTTTTGTTATGTGGATGATCAAATAGAAGGTCTTTTTAGATTGCTAATGAGTGATTATGAATTACCCGTTAACATAGGAAATCCTGAAGAAATTACCATTTTGGATTTTGCGAAAGAAATTGTGAAACTAACAAATACCCATCAAAAAATTGTTTATGAACCTCTCCCAAAAGATGATCCATTGCAAAGGCAGCCCGATATCTCATTGGCTAGAGAAATTTTAAACTGGGAACCCAAGATATCTCGGGAAGAAGGGATGAAGAAAACTTTTAACTACTTTAAAGGATTAACCAAAGAAGAATTATATAGAAGCGAACATAAAGACTTTTCGGCCCATAATAGGCGTTAACTATGATTTTTAAGAGAGGAAGATATTCGGGGTTTTTAAGACCCATTTCTTATATCATTGATTTATTATTAATCAATATCTTAGCTTTTCCTCTTTTTGAAGACAAGGTTTTCTTTATCAATTATGCAGTTTTCATTTCATTAGCATGGATTGTTATCGCCCTTAGATCCAATTTTTATGAAATTTACCGGTTTACCCGCCTTACAAACATCCTTACCCTTATAGGCAAACAAGCCATCTTTTTAATCTTATTGGTCTTTGCTTTTTTTGGTTTTTTCAGAACCTTAAGTTATAATTCCTATGAAATCTTAAAATACACCTTATATGTCATGGCGTGTATTACCATTGCAAAATTGGCGGTGTTTTATTTGTTGAAAAAATATAGGGTTTTTTTAAAAGGAAACCTTAGACAGGTTGTTATTATTGGGCTTAATCAAAAAACCGATCAATTGCGAAAATTTTTTCAGGAAAATCCTGAATATGGGTATGTCCTTAAAAAAACGTTTGATTTAGACGGAAATCAAAAAACATCTTTGGAAGAATGTCTCTCTTATATTGATGAGCACAACATAGACGAAATTTATTCTTCGGTAGCAAAGCTAAATAACAAAGAATTATCCACTCTTATTGATTATGCCGATAATAACCTGAAAATTCTAAAGTTTTTACCCGATAATAAAGAAATTTATAGCAAACGATTAGACTTTACGTATTATGGTTATTTACCTATACTCTCACTTCGGAAAATTCCTATTGAAGAGCCTTTCAATAAATTCTTAAAAAGGAGTTTTGATATTTTAACTTCTACAATAATCATTGTGGGAATTCTTTCTTGGCTTACACCAATATTGGCAATTTTAATTAAACTGGAATCCAAAGGCCCCGTGTTCTTTAAGCAAAAGAGGAATGGACTAGATTACAAAGAATTTTATTGTTACAAGTTTCGATCCATGCGCCCTAATCCCGAAGCACATCTGCATCAAATTAGAAAAAATGATCCAAGAGTAACAAGAGTTGGTAAAATTATCAGAAAAACAAGTATTGATGAGTTACCTCAATTTATCAATGTTTTAAAGGGCGAGATGTCAGTAGTAGGGCCAAGACCACACATGGTAAGCCATACCCAGATGTATGCTAAAAGAATTGATAAATTTATGGTGCGCCATTTTATTAAACCGGGGATTACAGGTTTGGCACAAGTAAGTGGGTATCGAGGAGAAGTTGAGGATGACAATCACATCATAAACAGAGTAAAATACGATATTTTTTACCTTGAGAATTGGTCTTTATTTTTAGATATTAAAATCATTTTTCAAACTATTTTCAATGCACTACGAGGAGAAGAAAAAGCCTATTAGGACTATAGAAACTCCCATGGTTTCAATTATTACTCCCTTGTATAATGCTTCCCAATTTATCCTTCAAAATTGTAAAAGCATACAGTCTCAAACCTATAAAAATTGGGAACACATTATTGTGGATGATGCCTCTACAGATAAGTCGGTTTCCATTGTTGAAAACCTTGCCAAAACCGAGCCTCGAATTCGTCTTTTTAAAGTTAAAAAAAATAAAGGAGCAGCCTATTGTCGAAACCTTGCTACCGAAAAAGCCAAAGGAGGCTTTATTGCTTTTTTAGACAGTGATGATCTTTGGCATCCCGAAAAACTAGAAAAACAAATTACCTTAATGTTAAAGGAAAACCAAGATGTTTCGTTTACCAACTATTTGCATATAGATGAGGATGGTAATTCTCTTGGGAAGAGAATCCTTGCCATGCCCAAGCTTTCCTATAAAAAGCAACTGTTAAACAACTATATTGGCAATCTTACGGGAATTTATAATGCTGGAAAATTGGGAAAAATTACGGCTCCCAACATTCGGAAACGACAAGATTGGGCGGTATGGTTGGAAGCTATTAAACGTAGCGGGAAACCAGCGATTGGCATTAATGAAGATTTAGCATTTTACTGTGTTAGGAAAGGCTCTATAAGTGCCAATAAACTTAAATTAGTAAAGTATAATTACCTTTTTTATAGAAGTCTTGGTTTCAATATTATTGAATCGGGATGGTATTTACTTCGGTTTTTTTGCGAGTATTTTTTGGTGCGACCAAAGTATATACAGTTGCTAAAGTAAACTCACAAACTGCTTCAGCTTTCCACGACGACTTCTGTCCAGCACTTCCACCCTTTCAAAATCCAATTGAAGCCCTTCTTCTAAATACTTAAAAAGTGCTTGTTTTATTGTTTCAATCTCTTCAACAGTTAATTCCCTTTCCGAAGTATATATAATTTTAAATTGGTCCATAGCGTGCTGCTCAATGACAAACTCTTTTACATTGCCATCGTCTTCAATGACACTTTTGGTAACGTAGTAAAAAGTGAGCCCGGGGACTGTTTTTCCACTGGGAAGGGTTGCCACATCGTTGGTGCGACCAATAAGTTTCTTTAAAATAGGCTTTTTAAATGTGCTTTTTTTGGAAAGTATTCCCGTGTCACCAATGTCGTACCGAATCATGGGGTGCGCCTTGTTATAAAGAGAGGTAATCACAATTCGCCCCGATTGTCCGTTGGGAATGGGCTTGTTATCAGCATCCAGAATTTCTACAAAAAGAGTTTCACTATTAACTACAAATTCATCTTTTGTATTTGTAAAAGCGATAAGAGCAAGTTCACTGGCGCCATATTCGTTAATTACGGGGACACCAAATACCTTTTCCATTAGCTTTTTATCGGTTTCATAGAGCATTTCACTGGTAACAACGCAATATTTTAGGGTAGGACAAACGGAAGTAAGTACTATTCCCTTTTTCTGAAGAAATTTGGCAAACAACACAATAGAACTCGTGTAACCGTTTATGTAATCGAATTTTTTTTTCTGAAAAACAGTTAAAAATTGCGCTAACTTTTTATCCGAAAGATCAAAAATAGGAAACCGATAACGACGACTCAATCGATCTTTCAAACGTTCTTTTTGGTAGCCCATAGTGTTTAACGGAATTCCGTAAAATCGGGCTTGTAACGAGGTATGAAAATCCAATCCAAACCATCCAAATCGGTCAAAAATTTCGGCCCAGGTAAGGGCGTGACACCATTTATCTTTCGCAAAAATAAAGGGATGGCCACTAGAGCCCGAGGTTTTGTTGACGTAACTGTTTTTTTTTGAAAAACCCTCAGAGAGCCTTTTATTTAAAGGAATTTGTAAATCCTTTTTTTGCATCACCGGGACAGCTTCCCAGGAGGTAATATTAAGATTTTCAGTAAAGTTTTTATAAAATGTATTGTGTTGAAGATGATAGCGAACTATTTCCATTCGCTTTTCAGAAATATAGCCTTCGTATGCTTCTTCCGGGATGGATTGAATAGCTTTTAATTGTTTTTTTGCTTCCGCTATTGGGAAACCATTTAAACACAACGAAAGTTCAAACAAATTCAATGTAAAATAATTAGGGGGTCAATTTAGTGAAACTACCTTTTGAAAGAAAGCATTTTGCTCAAAATGTAAAGTTGAACTAATCCCGTTTTTAAACGGGATCTCATGATGGATAACCTACAAATTTCCTGTATTTTTGATGCCGAAACAAAATACACCCACCATGAATATTCTTGTATTGGGCTCCGGCGGTAGAGAGCACACATTTGCTTATAAAATTTCGCAAAGCAAGCGCTGCTCAAAACTTTTTGTAGCCCCCGGAAATGCCGGGACCGCAGCCATTGCTACAAACCTACCCATTGGAGTGAATGATTTTGAAGGCATTAAAAAAGTAGTGATTGAAAATAGTATTGAAATGGTGGTTGTGGGGCCCGAAGATCCTTTGGTAAATGGAATTCAAGACTTTTTTAAAGCCGATACCCAATTACAACATGTGATGCTCGTGGGACCATCAAAAAGTGGTGCTTTACTGGAAGGAAGTAAAGAGCGAGCTAAAGAATTTATGATGCAGCATAACATTCCAACGGCAGCGTACCAAAGTTTCACGTCCGAAAGTTTAGACGCTGGAAAGCAATTTTTGGAAACGTTGAACCCGCCCTATGTTTTAAAAGCCGATGGACTGGCTGCCGGGAAAGGAGTGTTGATTTTGAAAGATCTCAACGAAGCCAAACAAGAACTTGAAAATATGCTCACCCATGCAAAATTTGGTGCAGCCAGCACTAAAGTGGTTATTGAAGAGTTTCTCGACGGAATTGAGTTAAGTGTTTTTGTACTTACCGATGGGAAAAACTATAAAGTTTTACCCACAGCAAAAGATTACAAACGCATTGGGGAAGGCGATACGGGCCTTAATACAGGCGGAATGGGAGCTGTTTCTCCCGTCCCTTTTGCCGATGAGGTTTTGATGAATAAAATAGAAGAACGTATTGTAAAACCTACGGTAAACGGGTTAAAAGTTGAAGAAATAGACTACAAAGGGTTTGTGTTTATTGGGTTAATAAAAGTGAATAATGAACCTTATGTAATAGAGTACAATGTACGTATGGGCGACCCCGAAACCGAAGTGGTGTTCCCAAGAATTACAAGCGATTTGGTCGATTTATTGGAAGCTACTGCAAAGCAAAAACTAAACGAAATAACGCTTGAAATTGATGAGAGAGCCGCTACAACAGTCATGGTAGTTTCGGGTGGCTATCCCGAAGCCTATGAAAAAGGAAAAGAAATTTCAGGTATTGAAAAGGTAGAGGACGCTATAGTGTTTCATGCAGGGACCGCTTTAAAAGAAGGAAAAGTTGTTAGTAATGGTGGGCGGGTTTTAGCAGTAACCTCATTGGATACCGATTTTAGAAAAGCCATAAAAAAATCGTATCAAGAAATAGAAAAACTATCTTTTGATACGATGTATTATAGAACCGATATCGGTTTTGATCTTTAGTTTTTTCCTAAAAAGGAGTGCGAAGTTTGCGTTCTATCTTCTTCGCCATTGGCATTAAAAATAGACAATTGCTTCATCCAATAAAAAAATGCAACAAAACCAATAAGTAATAAAATCCAACTTACAATATTAGATATCCACCAATTATCTACTCCCAATCGTAACGCATCGTATGGAGCAAATAAAACACTTTCAGTAAAAGATTGAATACCTTCAAAAAAACCTTTCCAAGTCATAGTAGTATATTTATACCGCAAAAATAGAAATAAAGCATGATGCTTACAAGCTTTTTTGGTAAATCTAGTCCTATCAATTTTTTATTGCTTGGGATTTTTATTGCCGTTTTTTGCGTGCTGAAAGTGGTTTTGGACCATGGGTTTGTACTGCAATGGCAAGAAATAGCTAGCCAAATTTTCATCATTGTATTGCTTGTATTCTCGATGCTATTACTGGATTTTATGGTTCGGAAAAACTATTTAAACACCTCAAATACCTTTGCTATTTTTATATTTTCTTGTTTAGTAGCTATGCTCCCGGTGATGCAACATTTGGGGATGGTCATGGCACAATTCTTTTTGTTAATGGCTTTGCGGCGTATTTTCAGTATGACTTCGGAAAAGAATATGGAAAAGAAAATCTTGGACGCATCCCTTTGGATTTTGCTAGCTTCCTACTTTTATTTTTGGAGCATTTTAGGGGTTATATTTTTATATATAGCCATTTTAAAACTTCCCAGAAAGCCCTTTCGGTATTTATTGATTCCAGTGGTGGGATTGTTAGGGATGTTTCTCATTACAGCTGCATTGTTTTTAATGAAAGATAATTCGTTTGCTTGGCTATCTACCTATGCTAAGCCCATTTCATTCAATTTTACGGCGTATGGCTCGGTAGAAGTTGGGGTGTTTTTAACCTTCTTTTTTTCAGTATTGATTTGGAGTGTTTTTTTCAGAATTTCAAAATTGCCGGATATCCCAAAAAAATTTCGAAGTAATTACCTACTGGTTATTTTTTCAGTAATTGTTTCGGTATTTATTGCACTCTTTTCAGAAATTAAAATAGTAACCGAGCTTATCTTTTTAGCGGCTCCAAGTGCTATTGTTATTGCAGGATATTTAGAAAAAAATGGGGATGTTTGGTTTAAGGAAATTCTTGCATGGACATTTTTAGTACTTCCCATTGTTTTTTTAATTCTTTAAATTTTAGGGAATGGCTTTCTTTAAAATTACAACAACATACTAATTATTCGTTTAAAGGCAAATTGAATTACATAGGCTCCAAATACAAACTTTCTAGCTTTCTTTTTGAAACCATTTCGCAAACGGTGGGAAGTGACCTTTCTAATAACCTATTTTGCGACCTTTTTGCCGGAACGGGGATCGTGGGAAGAACGTTTAAAACCAAGGTTAAGCAAGTCATTGCAAACGACGTAGAGTTTTACAGCTATGTGTTAAACCGAAATTATATAGGAAATCACAACGCCTTTAATTTTAAAGAAAAGATAGAACTGCTAAATAATTTAAAAGGGAAAAAAGGGTTTATTTTTTCTGAATATTCGCAAGGGGGAGAAAAAGGGAGGAATTATTTTACTGCAGAGAACGGACAAAAAATAGACGCTATTCGCCACCAAATTGAAACGTGGAAAAAATCTTCAAAAATTAATGAAGATGAGTATTACTTCCTTCTTGCCTCGTTGCTAGAAAGCGCCGATAAAGTGGCAAATACGGCTTCGGTGTATGGCGCCTATTTAAAACACATTAAAAAGTCGGCGGCAAAAACCTTGGTTATAGAACCTGCCATTTTTGAAGAAACCAAAACCCAGCACCAAGTATTTCAGGAGGATAGCAATCAATTAATTCACAAGATTGAGGGAGACATTTTATACCTGGACCCTCCTTATAATGTAAGGCAATATGGTGCCAATTATCATTTGCTCAATACTATTGCAAAAATGGATACCTTTGTACCCAAGGGGGTAACGGGTTTGCCCAAATATTACAAAAGCAATTATTGTAAGGCGGGAAAAGTTTTGGAAAATTTTACCGAATTGATTGAAAATGCACACTTTAAATACATCTTCTTGAGTTATAATAACGAAGGATTAATGAGCCAAAAAGAAGTGCAAAGTATTATGAAACAGTTTGGCAATTATGATTTGGCCACGAAAGAATATCAACGTTTTAAAGCAGATAAAACCCAAAACCGAAACCATAAAGCCTCTAAAACAGTCGAATATTTACACATTTTAGAAAAGAAATAGTAATCCACAGCCTCCCCTCCCTTTGAAGGGAGGGGTTTGGGGTGGGATGTAAAACAGAATAGTATGTTCACACAAATAGCCAATATCCTATTTCAGGAAGTGATAAAAACCTATCACATAATGGATGACCCCTACCAACCTTTTACCAATCCGTACAATAAAGACTCTCAATTATTGGAGCATTTATTATATAGAAAATGCTGGATAGACACGGTACAATGGCACTATGAAGACATCATTAGGGACCCGAATATAGACCCTGTTGCAGCACTTGATTTAAAACGAAAAATTGACGCTTCTAATCAAGATAGAACGGATATGGTAGAGTATATTGATAGCTATTTTTTGGAAAAATATAAAGATGTTGAGGTGCAATCTAATGCCACTATTAATACCGAAAGCCCTGCTTGGGGGGTGGATCGATTGTCTATTTTGGCGTTGAAAGTGTATCATATGAATGAAGAAGCCACTCGAAAAGAT
>JAGQZA010000102.1 GCA_020435805.1 Flavobacteriaceae bacterium | reverse complement strand
AAACTTCAAAAAAAACCAAAAATAAAATCTTTAAGAGTGTAAAAATTGGAGCAAAAAGAAAAATAAATAAAACTGTATCTCAATTCTCTCATCTTATATCTTAACCCTACTTGGAGCAAAGCCCAGTCAAAGGGCAGTCAAAGCCCAGTGAAAGCCCAGTGACAGCCCAGTGAAAGGGCAGTAGGCTTTTGAGCCCTATGCGCTATAGCATGAATAGATTGGTATATGGGTGTTTTGCATGCAGGTTCTCGATACATCCCCAATCAAGTTGGGGACACTCGAACTGACCTATTAGGTCAAGGGTGATGGGTGTTATAGTATGCTGGATTGTTGGTATGTTAGATTGTTGGTATGTTAGATTGTTGGCGTTTTTGTTCTCGGATCTTGATAAAGCTCAGTAAAGGCGTTCTATTAAATAAAACACAATAAATAAGATTCTTGATAAAATCAAAATTCATTAGGTTTTTCGGCTTATTCTCAACGTTCCACTATATTGAATAACTCCCAGTATCTCCATCATAAAAATTTGAAATTCCAACTTCGTAACCATCAACATAAACCTTTCCTTTAAAGCTTCCGGAAACAGCATAAAATGAAAAAAAGGCCCATCCATCTGAGTCTGTGTATTCACTTTGATAACTTGTCCCTAAAAAGGCATCGTCAAAAACACTAACTTCAATATTCGACATTCCTCTACCATCATCATCAACAATTTTGATTGAAAAACTTATATCACTCATGATCTATAATTTTATGTTACCCTTTTAGCGTTCATTTATTCGATATAAATGTAAAAATCCTGATTCAAAAATTATTACATATTCCAAAATGAAAATGAGGTTATTTATATTGGATTTTGTTCCTTAGAATCACTCACTTTTAGCTATGCAAGATATGGAATTAACCAACAAAAACTCATTTTAAAACACCCCTTTCATATTCTATAATTAAGGGTTCCAGCTTGTTCTTTTTAATTAAGATATATGCCGTGGTGAATTGAATTAGTACCAAATAGCATAGCAGCAGACTCGCTTGAAGTATAGTACCTGTTATGAACAATTCTATCATAACCCATACATAGCCCCCAAGGAAGGTTGTTAAAAATGTTTTCATTCTATTATTTCCTTTTATGATTTTAAGTTCTTGCAAAAGAAAATTTAAAAATGTGGGTATGGGCAAAAAGAGTAACACACTAAGAGGGATTTTGATAGTAAAAAAATACATAATTATAAATCCAATAGGAATTCCTAAACACCTCGCACATGTTCGTAATCCAAATAATGTATAGGTTCTGCAATATTGAGAAGGTGGATGATGGGAAATTACCATGGACCACCTTATTTGTTTTATTATTTTAAAAAAGTTTTTAAAGATCATCTGCTTTGGCAGGGGAAAAATTATCCCCATTACAAATAGGACATTTTTCTTTTTTAAATAAATAATAGGGTAAATAGAATAGCCCACATAAAAGAATAAAAACGAGCCAATTGAATTTTTTTCCTGCAATTACATTTCGTTTGCAAAGGTTACACCATTTTGGAGTTGCCATAAGATTTAGTTTAGATTATTTTTATTGTTATTTTCAAGCATGGCTTGAGCCAGTCTGTTCACATTGCGTACCATAGATAAGAGTAATAAAATGATCGTGATAAAAAGCACCACTCCTATCCCCACAGCAATGGCCTGAGCACTCGTTAAACGCATGGTTTTTTTAGCTACTTTTTTAAGTTGGTATGCCATCTCTGCCGCTGCAACTTCATTTTGATATTGCAACTCTATTTCATTTAATTGCCTTGCGTATTGATTTTCTATGTCCCGAATGGTGATGAGACGGTCTTGGTTTTTATTCGTGTATAAACTATAATAGTAATTTAATGCCAAGGCTTGTTTGTCTTTTTCTATGCTTGGTAAGAGTTTTAAAAAATAATCGGTATTTTCCTGAATTCCTGGGATATTATTATTGTAATTCTTTTGAAGTTCAGTTTTAATATTTACGGATGCTAAATGCCTTTGGGCAACATCAAAGTTTGTTAAAACTTTTGTTTCGTATTCCAGTAAGGGTTCCCCGTCGTTATAATTTTTTTGCAAAAATCTGGCATTCGAAATATAGGCACTTACCTTATCCTCGTCCGGAAAAACTCCAATACTATTGGCTAATGCTTGCAAGGAGGACAGGGTTTTTTCAAGATTGGTATCTTTAAAATAGACGAGCTTATCCATTACTATGGGTCTGTTTTCTTTATTTACATTTTTTAATACTTCATAGTATTTGTTTACCAATAAAGCCTTTTCGCTAAATGACTTAAAACCTAAGTCTAATGTTCTATCTATTATTAATGTCCTAAGCCCTAACGAAGTAGGCACCCATTTTCTATATTGTTCTGACTTAGTGATGGCCCATCTTGCTTGGTCAATAATGACATAATCACCACTACCATTCCAAAGATTATTAAATTCGGTAGGAGGGATTAAATTTTTTAATCTAGAGAGTTCTTGCTCAAATTCAGTAAGCCCTTTATTATCTTCTTTGGGAATCTGAATTGTATTTTGTACAATGGGCCCCTCGTCAATGATAGCCTCATTTTGTTGTTTAGGGGCAGCTTCTTTGGGTAGCACTGCCAAAATTTCTGCTAAAGAAACTTCTGCTTGTTTTGGGTAAGCAGGTTTTTGAGGAGGCTCTTGCTTTACTACTTCCTTTTTAGAGGTAGGTAAGTAGGTATAGGCTACCACGGATAATGCAACAATGACCCCTATGGTTGCAGTACCTACGAGAATGTGCCAAAAAGTACGCGAAAAACCATAGTAGTATTTGTTTTCAAGTTTTGATAAAGAAGGTTTTTTCATCTGTAAATAATATTTAATACTGTGGAAGATGGAATGCCCTGTTTGTTCATCTTCGGTAGGTTTATAAAATTGGTAAATGGGCATTTCATGGGAAATTAATTTATCGTAGTTATTTTTTTCGTTTTGACATATCTGCCAGTATAGGAAAATATTTCATTAAAAAATCGGATATATCTATCTCCTTGACCGTACGATTAAAGGCTTCTTTGGGGGATCTGGAATACGTTTTTGCCAGTGTATTAAACAAAGAGCTTAACAGTTTATCAGATTTATTGATTTTGTATTCTTTTTTAAACAGGCTTTTTTGGTCCGGATTCAGAAGGTCAATAGTGAAATAAATAAAGGCATCATATCCTTTTTCAGATCCTGAAGTAGTCTGGTAGGTACTTTCTTTTGTGTCTACCCTAATGTTGCTTATTTGGATGATATATTCGATCGTCTCATTATTGAATTTTGATGTGATTGATATGGGATTAAGCCTTTCCTCTACTTCTTTTATAAGATTATAATAGACAATGCCATTATTCCCGTTCCTTTCGGAATTGTCTGCAAGCAGCGTTATGTACTGTAATGTGTTAGTTTGCGGCTCCTCATAAAAATACACTCCCTTATATCCGGAACTTTTGTATTGTTCTTTTATAAGATGCTTGGTTTTAAAATAGGCTTCCGATACATTTTCCCCATTCTCATACACTACCCTGCGTTGCTCCTCCCCCTTTTTGTAATAATAAACCCACTCCCCATTGGGTTTCTCATCTTTGTAAAACCCTTTGCGGGTAACCGAATCATTTTGGTAAGCGGTTTCCGTATTTTTGCTGCCATCTATTAAATAGGTACTCCACACACTATCTTTTTTTTGCTCTTTATTTAAAAATCCTACTTCTTTGGGTTTTCCGTTTTCATAGTACTCCTCCTTTTTAAATAAATCAGAGTTAATTGCTGTTATTTTTTCTTTTTGAGTTGTTCCATCCTCATAATTTTGAAATGAACTTACTAAAACTCCATACTTGTAATTTTTCTCCTCATTTATAGAACCATTATCAAAATATGCTAATTGTTTTCCATGGGGTTTATTGTTAAGGTAATTGGCCTCTGCTTTAATAGTATTGGCCTCGTTGTCAAGGTAAACAAGATGTTTTTTTATGTAGGTAAATACATTATTGGCTGAATTTTCAAATTCTTTCAATTCTTTTTTTCTTCCGCTTGGGTAAAAAAGCAACTGTTTTACCATCCTATCTTTTACATACCATTTTTCAAACTCTTTGGTACCATTTGCTGTCCAAGAACTATGCTTTCCTTCCATCTTCCCATTATCATAAAGCCCCATATATTTTTCCTGACCCGTAACATACCAGCTTTTATAGGAGCCATCGAGAATACCCTTAGTATAATTAGCCTCTATAGTACAAGAACATTTAGTAGCAGCATTTTGGTTATACTCATACACTTTGCCGGTGTAGGGTGAACCATTGTAATACACCTTTCCATTTTTATTTTGAATCTCTGTGGTTAAAGCGATCTCTTGACTAAGCAGAGATCCTTTAAAAAACAACAATACAATGAAAGAATAAAAGAATGATTTCATTTTCAAATATTAATTAACAGTAAATAAAATAGGTAAAGCATATAGACAAATTACCGTTTCTCCATCCTGTTTACCCGGTGTTAAAGGCGGAACCAGATTAAGTACTCTTATAGCTTCTTTTTCTAATCTCGGATGAGGAGCACGGGCTCTAATATTCGTTAAAAGACCTTCATCGCTAATTTCAAATTGAGCAGAAATTCTGATTTTTCCAGATAATCCTATGTCCTCTGCTATTGTTCTATTAAAATTTTCGGAGACAAATTTTTGCAAGCTATTTGAAGTGCATTGCTTTTGTTCTTTTCTATCTTTCAATACTTCGCATCCTTGAAAAACGGGAGGGATTTCAATTACTGCAAAAGGAACGGCTTTTAGTATATTACTTTCATCAACTTCTTCTATTTCGTCTACATACATAAGTTCTTTATCCAGGGTTTTAATTTGGCTTGTGCCAATGTTAGCTACTTCCCCGTTCAATAATTTAATTTTTATAAAATCTTCTTCGATAGTAAGTATTGTCCCTTTTTGTTGGGTTCCATCTTTTAATTTTATTACATCAATTGAATTTTGGCAAAAAAAAGGAAAGTTGATACCTAAAAAAATTGTTATAACTAATACATATTTTATGATAGTTTGGAACTGCATCATCTAAAAATTTTGTTAAAGAAATTAATAAAAATTAAAACCTCATTAGGGTTTCCCCTAAACTCAAATAGATCTAATGTTTGAAATTTGAAAGTAAATTAAAAGCCTTTTTATGTGTGCCAGTAGATTATGAATATTTACTGTCCTTTTTAATGATTAAGTAAGGCCTTTATATTTTGTTGGGAACAAACCGAAAAGCCAACTGAATCTTGGAGTAGGGAATCAAAATCAAAGTAAAATGAAATTAAAAAAAAACCTTAGTACCTCACTTTTTATTGTAGCTCTAACTTTTTCACTAAGTGCCTTTAGTCAATCGAATCAAATATATGATTACGCAGAAATTATTGTTCTTCAAAAAGTTGACAAAAAAGAATCTGAAGTTAAAGAAATTTATTTAAATAGTACAACAGACACTAACCTAAACAAAGAAGATATTTCTACAATCAAAAATAATTCTGAGTTAATGAAGTTTATGAATTCCTCTCATTGGGAATTTGTGGATAAAGTAAGCTCTCAGCCAAGTAACACTGGCCCCATTTGGATAAGTTATACTTACAGGAAAAGGCAATAGTAAAATGTTGCGGGTAAACCAAAAAGCGGCTTATTATTTTCAGTAAGAATTTTAAAGCTAAATTAAATGGACAGAACACGAAATGATAATAGCACGAACTATTTAATAACGTAGCGCCCAGCTTCGCAGGTCTGGATATAAAACTGAATACTATTACCATTGGAAATGGTTAGCCCTCCCATTTTTTCCTCAATATTGGCATTGTATTTTTTTGTTGGGAGATCACGAAAGCATTGAGTATCTCCAGGGAATACTGTTATGTATTGATAGGTTTTTGATAATGGGCTGTTGGAATTTATGTCATTTATCCTTATTTGATACGGAACGTTGGTTTTGTTTTCAAAGCAGAAGTCTCCGAGTTTTTTGGTGGCGCAATCGGGATTGGTACTTCTGTTTTGTTCTGTCTCGGTTTTCTTTTCGCGCCAATCCTTAATACCTAAATAGCTGGCGGTTTCATAGTCTAAAGGTAGCCTGCCTATTCCCGAAGCAATAATGGTTCCTGTTTCTGTATCTACCGCTTTGATATTTAGTTTAATGTAAGTGGCAAATATTCGTATGCTACCAGTAACATACGCATCGGCTGCAATAAGCATCCCAAATTGTTTTGCCGTAGCCGGGTTTATTAAACCATCATCATTTAATTGATGTTCATCCATATAGTAGTTAAGAGTTTCTCTGTCTATAACATTGAAATTTACGGCTTGGTTTACCAAATTACTCCAAAGATCATCTGATACAATCCCTCCCGCAAGACTCTGTTTTTTAACTTCATCATAGAAGGGATACACAGCAATTTTGAGATTCTTGTAAGTATTTAGTTTTGCACTTAGTTGGAGTGATATTTTTTCGATAGAATGGTCAAAAACCTGACTCGTAATAAAGTTTGCATGCAAAACAACAACGAATAATAATATGATTTTTTTCATAGTGTAAGTTTTAAAATGGCATTGTTTAGTGCAGTTTCATCTGAAAATCCTGCGCCAATACTTTTGAAAGTTGTTTCTTCCTTAAAAATTTTGTCCTTGCAATTATACTTTGAAAGCGTTACTTCCAAATTACAGGTAATTAATCCTGAAGACCGATTATTTTCTCTTAAAGTACTTTTGCCAATAAAAACCCAAACTTCATCAACATAGGGGATTAAATCGCCAAATACCACTAATTTTTTTTGAAGGACATTGTTTTTAATATCTGGCGTAAACTGTTCCTTTAAAAATAGATTGCTTTTAAAAAAACCACTTTCCTTAATTAAAATGTCTAGTTTAGTTTGCAAAGAATTACTCCAATCTTGGTCAATAATAGATAAAGTGGCTACCTCATTGGAAGAAGTGTTTTTTACATGATTATTGATAAAAGGGAAGGTAGATTCTGTTTTTTTATAAGTTTCAACTATGGTCAAAGGCACTTTTTCTAGCATGTTACCATTAATGGGGTGCTTGCCGGATTGGTTGAAAAACTCGAATCTACCACTCTCATTTTGCGTGTACCAAATTAAAGGCTCTCCCTCTTCAGAATAGAATTGAGTTTCACTAGTAGGGTTTATTTTCTTAAAATTTGGGTAATTTATTTCTCCATTATTAATATGTACCTGAATTCCTTTTTGATCCAAAAAGCGAGAGTTGCAAGGCACTATTTGGTATTCATCGCCCATCCATGCGTAACATGTTTCTACTTTACTTTTTTCTTTAGTAGAGTTTAAAACCCAAAATAATCCAAAAACAGATACTAATATAAAAATGACAGATAATACATTGACTATTGTTTTCAACGTTACTTTCTCTTGTAAAGAATTTATTGGTTCCCCTATGTAACTCTTAGAATTTTCTTTTTCTTCACTTTCTTGATATGATCCTTTACTTTTTGGTAAAAATTCTTTGGTTTCAATTTTTTTCTCTTCTAAAATTGAGGATACTTTTTCTTCATGGCTGCCTTCCTCTTTTAAAAAATTTTCTAACGGTCTAGGATAAAAACCTATTACAATGGCAGCTACTTCAAAAATTTTTTTAGTTGGAGTTTCCGTATTACCATCTAAAAAAATAGCTACCTGTCTAAAAGCATCTTTCTTTACTTTAAAATAGATTTCACCTGTAAGCGCATCTTTTTTAAAATCATGACCAAAATTAGATAAAAGGCTTACATCTTTCTGCGATAGCTTTTGAGCTTTAAATTTTGCAAGGAGAGCATCCTTAATCCCTGCATCAGTAAAATTATCTCCCTTATAGGCAAAAACTTCTTCAGACCAGTTTTCTCTTGGCCAGTTTCGTAATTTGTTAATATAATCTTGGGCTGTCCTTACTGTTTTCAAATTACTACTTGAGCGTAATTAGCGAAATGTGAGTAATAAGCGTAGCTCTTATCTATTACCGGTAAATCCCCAATTACCTTGCCCCTTAAATAGGTTAAACTATATGAAAGTTATAAACAAATATAGTAATTCCTATTGAGGGAGTGAAGTGTCTTTTAGGAAAATGAGAAGTTCCTGATTTAACATTTCCTCTCCGCTTCTCAAAAAAAGGGAAATCTGCAGTATCCCGCAAAGGCAAATGCCAAAACAACCCGAATTGATCGGGAAGTCACACTATTGTTCAATTTTTAAAATTTAAAAAAATGAAAAAAATCATTTTGTTTTTGTGTTTATTAGCGTCTGTAGTAACTATTTCCTGTTCTCCGGAAAAGGTTTTAGATTCTTCGACAACCTATCAAACGGAAGGGGAAGAAGGTGATAATGACCAGGATCCAGACAGTAATTAATTTGTTATTTTTTAGTAATTTGGGGTATGCATAGTAAAGTATACCCCTTTTTATTTGTTTTCATTTTTGGATTTTCTTCGACTTCTCTTTTTTG
>JAGQZA010000101.1 GCA_020435805.1 Flavobacteriaceae bacterium | reverse complement strand
CGGGAACGCAACACTTTTAGTGCCTTCTCTAGGTTTTTGTGGGACGATTTCTGATCTTGACAACTTACAATCATTCCTGTAGGTTCGTGGTGCAATTTAATGGCCGAATAGGTAGTATTTACCGATTGCCCTCCAGGACCGGTAGAGGTGGTACGCTCGATACGCACTTCGCTCATATCCAGTTCTACATCAAATTCTTCGGCTTCGGGAAGTACTATTACCGTGGCCGCACTGGTGTGAACACGCCCTTGGGTTTCGGTTTGAGGGACCCGCTGTACCCTATGTACTCCAGCTTCGTATTTTAGGGTTCCGTAAACATCTTCGCCATTGATTTCAAAAATAATTTCTTTGTAACCACCGCTGGTCCCTTCGTTATAATCTACCAAACTTACATTCCACCCTTTGCTCTCACAATACTTGGTGTACATTCGGTACAAATCCCCTGCAAAGATACTGGCCTCATCGCCTCCTGTTCCGGCACGTATTTCCATCACTGCATTTTTTGCATCCTCCGGGTCTTTCGGAATTAATAGAAATTTAATTTCTTCTTCCAATTGCGGTAGGCGTTCTTCGGCAGTTTCCAGCTCCATTTTGGCCATTTCTACCATTTCGGCATCGCTTCCGTCGTTGATAATTTCGTTGGCTTCATTGATGGAATTAGTAAGGGAAACATATTCTTCCCGCTTATCCATTAACTCGCGTAGGTCCTTGTATTCTTTATTTAATTGAATGTAACGTTTCTGATCGCTAATCACATCGGGCTGAATGATTAAATCCCCAATTTCGTCGAAACGTTGTTTTATAATTTGTAGTTTTTCTAACATAGGTCAATCTATCGCCATTTCCATTTTGGCTGTGCAAATTTACAATAAAATAACATTGCTTGTATTAGTGATACTGAAACTCCCCTACACTACTTTTTATCGTCAATTTTTTTTCTGAAGCGGCTTCTACCCTACCCACAATTTGAGCTTCGACGTTAAAAGATTTTGAAATAGATATGATTTCTTCAGCAATTTGAGGAGCTACATACAACTCCATTCGGTGTCCCATATTAAAGACCTGATACATTTCTTTCCAATCGGTTTTACTTTCTTTTTGAATTAATTGGAATAATGGCGGAACATCAAACAAATTATCTTTTACAATATGCAGGTTTTCTATAAAGTGAAGTATCTTGGTTTGTGCCCCACCGCTGCAATGTACCATGCCGTGAAGTTTGGTTTTATTTACTTCCGAAAGGATTTTCTTGATAATAGGCGCATAGGTTCTTGTAGGTGAAAGTACCAATTTTCCAGCATTGACAGGGCTTCCCTCTACGGCATCGGTTACTTTTTTGGAACCCGAATACACTAATGCTTCAGGAACCGAAGCATCAAAACTTTCAGGATATTTAACAGCCAATTCCTTAGCAAAAACATCGTGTCGGGCCGAGGTTAAGCCATTGCTACCCATCCCTCCGTTGTATTCGGTTTCATAGGATGATTGACCAAAAGAGGCTAATCCTACAATCACGTCCCCGGGTTGAATGTTGGCATTATCAATGACATCGCTTCGTTTCATGCGGGCAGTTACGGTAGAATCTACAATAATGGTTCGTACCAAATCGCCTACGTCGGCAGTTTCGCCCCCTGTGCTATGGATGGTTACCCCAAACTTCTTCAATTCGGAAATGAGTTCTTCAGTACCCGTAATAATGGCAGAAATCACTTCTCCCGGAATCAAGTTTTTGTTACGCCCAATGGTAGAAGATAGTAGAATATCATCCACAGCACCTACACACAAAAGGTCGTCTATGTTCATAATGAGTGCATCTTGGGCGATACCTTTCCAAACCGAAAGATCACCTGTTTCCTTCCAATACATATATGCTAAGGAAGATTTGGTTCCCGCACCATCGGCGTGCATCACCAAACAATGGTCCTTGCTTCCGGTTAAAAAATCGGGAACAATCTTGCAAAATGCTTTAGGGAATAAGCCTTTATCCACATTTTTTATAGCCTTGTGAACATCTTCCTTAGCGGCAGAAACCCCACGTTGGGCATATCGTTTGGAAACTTCTTTACTCATAGGGCAAAGGTAAAAAATAAAGAAGTCCAAAACTTAGATTTTGGACTTCTTATGAATTTTAATTGGTATCTATCTTGTAAATAACAATTCGCGATACTTGGTTAACGGCCAAAGTTCATCGTCCACTAACAATTCCAACTTATCACAATGATAGCGGATTTCGTCAAAATAGGGCTTTACCTTTTCGCAATACGCAAAGGCTCTCTTCTCCATATTGTCAATTTTGTTAGCCTTTTTACGCTCTTCAATCATTGCTGTAATACTGGCATTGATTTTTAAAATATGCTCGCTTATTTCTTCAATAAGTTGCATCTGCTCGGAAGCCACTTTCTTAAAGCCTGCACCATAGATTTCTTTTAATCCGCGTACATTTTCTATCAAAATATTTTGGTATCGGATGGCCGTAGGAATTACATGATTTCGAGCAATATCACCCAACACACGTCCTTCAATTTGAATACGTTTAGCATATTCTTCCACTTCAATTTCATGACGCGCTTCAATTTCTACTTTATTTAAAATCCCCAACTCCTCATACAACGCAATGGATTTTTTGGAATGCTTTGCTTTTAAGGCTTCGGGAGTAGTTTTGTGGTTGCTTAAGCCACGCTTTTTAGCTTCTTTCTCCCAAGCTTCACCATAGCCATCGCCTTCAAAACGGATTCGTTTCGATTGTTTGATGTATTCTCTCAAGACGTTGAAAATGGCATCGTCTTTCTTCATTTTTTGTTGATCGATGAGCACATCCACCTCAGCTTTAAAATCGATTAATTGTTTCGCAACAATGGCATTTAAAACCGTCATAGGGTTGGCACAGTTGGCAGAAGAACCAGCAGCACGAAATTCAAATTTATTTCCGGTAAAAGCAAAGGGTGATGTACGGTTACGATCGGTATTATCTAATAAGATTTCGGGAATTTTACCCACCACATTTAATTTAAGATCGGTTTTTTCTTGAGGCGAAAGTTTACCGTCGGTTACTTTTTCCAATTCGTCCAATACTTCGGTTAATTGCGAACCTATAAACACCGAAATAATGGCCGGAGGTGCTTCGTTGGCTCCCAAACGGTGGTCGTTACTAGCACTGGCTATAGAGGCACGCAATAGTTCTTCATATTCATTCACCGCCTTGATAGTATTGATAAAGAAGGTTAAAAACTGAAGGTTTTTCATAGGAGTGCTTCCCGGGCTTAACAAATTGGTTCCGGTACTCGTAGCTAATGACCAGTTATTATGTTTTCCACTTCCGTTGATTCCTGCAAATGGTTTTTCGTGAAAAAGTACTTTAAAATTATGTCTATCTGCCACCTTCGTCATAACATCCATTAATAAAGAGTTGTGATCCACCGCTAAATTGGCTTCCTCAAAAATAGGTGCCAACTCAAATTGGTTGGGAGCTACTTCATTATGACGTGTTTTAACCGGGATGCCTAATAACATACATTCGGT
The DNA here is from genome assembly GCA_020435805.1 of Flavobacteriaceae bacterium. Classification (GTDB taxonomy): domain Bacteria; phylum Bacteroidota; class Bacteroidia; order Flavobacteriales; family Flavobacteriaceae; genus Halomarinibacterium. The sequence continues at coordinate 4,970 of JAGQZA010000101.1, read as the reverse complement.
TTCCAAATCGCGCATATAGTTTAACACACGAGTAGGAATTGAACCAAAATAGTGATCATCTAATTGTTGCCCTTTTGCAGAGGCATGTCCTAAAAGCGTTCTTCCTGCCAGTGAAATATCGGGTCTGGAAGCTGCCAAAGATCTATCGATTAAGAAATACTCTTGCTCCCAGCCCAAGGTCGCTACTACTTTTGTTACATTTTTATCGAAGTATTTTGCAACGGCAGTTGCTGCTTGATCTACAACCTGTAATGAACGCAATAAAGGTGTTTTGTTGTCTAAAGCTTCACCGGTATAGGCCACAAAAACCGTAGGAATACAAAGTGTGGTTCCATAAATAAAAGCCGGGGAAGTAGGATCCCAAGCGGTATATCCTCGTGCCTCGAAGGTATTACGTATCCCTCCATTAGGGAAACTGGAGGCATCGGGCTCTTGCTGTACTAATTGACCGCCGCCAAATTTTTCAATGGCCATCCCTCCATCAATGGTTTCAAAAAAAGCATCGTGCTTTTCGGCAGTAGCACCTGTTAGTGGTTGAAACCAGTGAGTGTAATGTGTTGCCCCTTTGCTAATAGCCCATTCTTTCATTCCCGTAGAAACATGATCGGCTACCGTACGGTCAATTTTAGAACCATTTACGATGGCGTCCATCACACTTTTGAAAGAATCTTTGGTCAAATATTGACGCATGGCCGTTTCATTAAACACATTAGTTCCAAAAATTTCAGAACGTCGTGGAGGTTCATTGACTGTAACCGGCTTGCGATTGAAGGTTTCGTAGATAGCTTTAAAACGTAACGTTGACATAATTTTTGCTTTTATTGAATACTATTTATTTAGACAATGCAAAAATATATCTATTTTATAAATACCCCCTATTTTTTAATTCAAAATTTATTCAAAATGTAAAATATTATCAACACACCCCCTAAAAAAGTTAATAAACCCCCTCTGAAATATTAAAAAATAGAATTTAACCCTATTTTAACCTGAAAAGGCCATACTTGTAAATACGGCATAGGCAATAACCAAAAGAAGTCCTTTTGTACGGCCTATTTCAAATTTTTTTGGAAGGAAAATAAAAGGAAGTAAAATTGCGGCAAAGCCCAACATCCAAAAAATATCATTGCTTAATACCGCTTCACTTTTCACACTAACCGGCTGAATAATAGAAGTAATACCCAGCACACAACAGATATTAAAGATATTGGAGCCAATAAGATTTCCCAGAGAAATTGCTTTCTCCTTTTTTATAGCTGCAATTACCGAGGCTGCCAACTCCGGCACACTGGTCCCTACCGCAATCATAGTCACCGCTATTACCCGTTCACTTACACCCATGGCCACAGCCAAATCTACAGCACCCTTCACTAATAATTCACTACCACCCCATAAGGCTACCCCCCCAATAAGTAACCAAACTACAATTTTAAAGTTGGACACTACTGCAAGAGTGTCATTTATTTCTTCTTCTGCAGGAACATTTGTATTATGACTTCTCCTAGCTCGGCTAATTAATAACCATAGATAAATAATTAGTACACTTAAAAGCCCCATTCCTTCCGTTCGGGTAAGTTGGTGACCACTATTCAGTAAAATATATAGGGCAACCGAAGCCAATATCATGATAGGCCAATTCAATTTGTAGAAATCTTTATCGATGGCAAGTGGCGCAATAACCGCCGTAATTCCTAAAACTAATCCAATATTTGCAATATTGCTTCCTATAACATTTCCCAATGCAATATCACTAAACCCCGACAGAGCAGCATTCAAACTAACCAAAAGTTCGGGAGCTGAAGTGGCGAAGGAAACCACAGTTAAACCAATAACCATTTTGGATAATTTCAATTTAAAGGAAAGCGCTACCGAAGAGCGGACCAAAAATTCACCTCCAACTACCAATAAAGTAAGTCCTAATAAAATGTAAACAATGCTCATATTTTGGGTAAAGGGCGAAGATAACAATTCCCAAAATGGAATATATGCCTTCAGAAAAAAAATATGAAAGCAATAATTAACTAAATTTTAAGTTATTTAACTATAAAAATAGTTGTTCAACTAAAAAAATAGTTTTAAGTTTGAACTATGGAACCATTAACTAATAAAGAAGAGGAAGTCATGCATAGTCTTTGGAAGCTCGAAAAAGCTTTTGTAAAAGAACTGATGGCAATTTTACCCAAGGAGAATCATTATAACACCATATCAACCGTGGTACGCAATCTTGAAGAAAAAGGCTATGTGGCTCATGTGGCATTCGGAAAGACACATCAGTATTATCCACTCATTACCAAAGAGGATTATACCAAAGGTGTTATGAAATTGGCATCGCAGAAGTTTTTTAACAACAGTTACAAAAACATGGTATCCTTTTTTGCCAAGGAAGAGAAAATAAGTGCCGACGAGCTACGGGAAATTTTGGAACTTATTGAAAAAAAGAAGTAACATGGAAACCCTAATTTATATTTTAAAATCTGCCGGAGTGATTACTCTTTTTTACGGGGTGTACTCAACACTGCTAAAAAAGGAAACATTGTTTTCTGCTAACAGGCACTTTTTATTGTTAGGGATTTTGGGGGCCTTTTTGTTTCCGTTACTGCAATTTACCCGAACCGTGGTAAAGGAAATTCCGGCGATAGAATCTTCACTTTGGGAAGAAACACTGAATGACTCTACTCCCAGCGAGGTTACCGCCTTGATAACGCAAACATCCTTTTCTTGGTTTACCTTCGATTATGTATTGATGACTGTGTATGTAACAGGTTTTATATTTTTCTTCGGGAGGTTTGCCTTTCAATTAATAAAACTACTGAAATGGCTCGCACAATACCCTTCGGAAAGAAAAAATGGCTTCCATATTATAGAAGTGAATGAAACTATAGTTCCTTTTTCTTTTTTTAATTACATCGTGTATAACCCAACCATGCACACTGCTTCAGAACTGGAAATGATTCTTCAGCACGAAAAAGTACATGCCCAACAATCGCATTCTATCGATGTGCTTGTGTCACATATTTTAACTGCGGTACAGTGGTTCAACCCCTTGGCTTGGCTCTATAAAAAAAGCATCGAAGAAAATTTGGAGTTTATGGCAGATTATTACACTATTCATAAAGTCCCGTCTAAAAAAGCGTATCAATTAGCGTTGGTTAAGGCCTCATCAGCCACAAACATGCCGGCGTTAACCAATTATTTTTATCAATCATTTATCAAAAAACGAATCATTATGTTAAACAAACATCACTCAAAAAAACGAAATGCCCTTAAAGCCACCTTTATTTTACCTCTTTTAGCGCTCTTTTTATGGAGCTTCAATGTAAAAGATGTTACTGAATGGGTTACCATTCCTTCCGAAGACACTTCTGTGGAGCCAACAATTTTAAAAGAAAATCCGAAAGAGACCCTGCTTTTAGATAGTTCAGAAATAACAGAAGAAATTCCTTCAGAAATAACACAAGGGCGTATTGCCGAAGAGGAGGACTTGGCTATCAAAAACACCCCAATTAGTGAAGAATATAGGGTAAAGATTACCAAAAATACTACAGATAGTGAGCTTCAAAAAATAAAAAAGGAACTGCAAGAAAAATTCGGAATTGATTTAAGCTACACTACCATTCGGAATGATGCCAAAGAAATAGTATCGCTTTCCATGAATTACAGCGGTAATGGCAATAATGGGAATTATCAAGTAACCGATGATAAGGGTATTGAAGATTTTCATTTTTATATTGATGATGAAGGAAAAAGTGGGTTTTGGTCTGAAGCTACTGAAGAACGCCGTATAGAACGAGTGGAGAAAAGAAGAGAGACAATGGAAAAAAGACTCGAAGAAATGGAAGAACTACGTGAAAAAAGAATGGAAGAAATGGAAGAACGCCGTGAAGAAATGGAAGTTAAAAGAAAGGAAATGGACAAGCTTAGGGAGGAAATGGATGTTAAAAGAATAACAATAGATAAACGGCGTAACGAAATAAATGAAAAAAGAGCCAAAGAAATAATTATTGTTAGTGAAGACTTAAACGACATCGATGAGATAGAAGAAATTGAAGAACTGGATGAAGGAGGAGGGTATGTTTTATCACGTTCGGGAAGAGGAGACAATACCGTCGCTGTAGTTAGCAAGGGGAAAAGTGGCATGAGTATTACTAAAAGTACAACAGATGCACAGTTAGCCAAGATGAAAGAAGATTTAGCACAAAAAAACATAACTTTTTCCTATAAAAATGTAAAGCGAAATGCCCAGGGTGAAATTACTGGAATTAAGTTTAGCTTAGATGACCACAAAGGATCTAAATCTACTACGGTAGTTAAAGGAGACGAAAATGAACCTATAAGCGTTATCTTTCTTAGACACTAATTGTTACGATTTATAAAAATGAAAAGCCTCTTTTTAAGGGGCTTTTTATATTTTTGAATATGAAAAAATCATTTTTCAAAATATTGGTAAAACTTAACAAATTGCTATTACCAAGCTTCACCAAAAAGGGGGTCGATTTATCTAAGGCATCAAAAATTCAGCTTTTAATATTCGGGTACAAATTGTGGGTCACTAAAAATGCATTGGATTAATAGTGTAAAACCGAAGCTACCGGGTATTGTTTTAGTTTTTCCTTCCCATATAAAAAGTCTAACTGCATAATAAAATTACACTGCACCACTTCTCCTCCCAGTTTTTCGATTAATTGACATACTGCCTTTGCAGTACCTCCCGTGGCGAGAACATCGTCATGAACCAGAACTTTCTCCCCCTTTGCAATGGCATCTTCATGAATTTCAAGCGCATCCCAACCATATTCTAACTCATAGGGCTGTTTTAAGGTGGTAAAAGGGAGCTTTCCCGGTTTGCGTACCGGAACAAAACCCACCCCCAGTTGTTGTGCCATTAAAGTTCCGAAGAAAAATCCACGAGACTCTACACCCACTACTTTGTCTATTTTAATTTCATTGACAAGATCCAAAAGACTATTTAA
>JAGQZA010000100.1 GCA_020435805.1 Flavobacteriaceae bacterium | reverse complement strand
TAAACTTGTGTTTATTAGCGTAGGGATAGTTCGTAAATTGGGTGGCTTTATTCAGTATAAAACTTTCATCATCTGTTGATAAAGTAATCTCGAAACCATCCATTAATTTAATGGGATGATCCCAAATACCGCCCATTTCGCCCTTAATGTGCCACCCCAAAGGTGGAAACGAACCATCTTGATGGCCTACCATATAAACACGGTCGCCAGCCGTAACCATGGAGGAGTTGAGGTACTCGATTTTTCCTTTTAGAGAAGGAGAGCCCTCAATGAATTCTGAAAAATTTACCGATTTCGAATGGGAACAACTTATACTTAGGCTTAGTAGAAAAGCGGAAAGGAAAAATTTCATAAAGGAGCTAATTTGATGATGCTAAATTAAAAAAAACAGCCCAGTAATAGGGCTGTTTTTCAATGGGTATTTTTGGATTTAATTTTGTCCAAACTTTCCGGCATAGCGTTTCCAAAGTTCCGTTTGGTGGGTTTCCAGAGAAACGTGTCTTCCATCAATAAAAGCATGGGTAACTATATTGGTTCGCATATCCAGCGCATCGCCTTCAGAAATAAAGAGTGTGGCACTTTTACCTGCTTCCAAAGTACCGTAATTAGCATCAATACCTAATACTTTGGCAGTATTCGAGGTAATTAATTTTAACGCTTCTTCTTTATCCATTCCTTGTCCTGCAACTTGTCCTGCATAAAAGGGAAGATTACGAGTGTTCATACGTTCCATTTGCCCTACTGCATTAAGGCTTACCATAAGGCCACCATCTGTTAAAAGTTTGGGTAATTTGTAGGGTAAATCGTAATCATCATCATCTCTATCTGGGGTGGAGTGAACTCTATTTACTATAACCGATATATTATTTTGCTTCAAAAATGGAATAATTTTGTAAGCTTCATATCCGCCAACCAAGACAATATTTTCAATTCCGGCCTCTTTACAAGCCGTAACCCCATCAATAATTTCTTTTTCTCCTTGCGCATAGAGATATAGTTTTTTAGTACCATTAAAAAGACCCTGCATGGCTTCAAACCCTTCATTTTTTGATACTGAAGAAGTTTTTGAATAAGCTTTTGCATGGGCTACGTACATTTTGAAGGCATCGCTATCTTTTTCATACTCCTTATTGGGTTTCCAGCCTCGTTCTTCACCCATCCACCAACGCCCTCTACGATAGGTGTTTGGCCAATGTACATGAATGCCGTCATCTACTTTTACAGCAGCATCTTCCCAATTCCACGCATCTAATTGTACGATAGAGGATGTCCCAGAAATACTACCGCCTTGCGGTGTAATTTGTGCCAAAAGGACTCCGTTAGGGCGCATACTTTCTACCACTTTACTTTCGGAATTATACGCAATAAGACTACGGATATGGGGAATAAAGTCTCCTATTTCATCATCGTCATTGGTGGCGCGAACCGCATCTATTTCACCTAACCCTAAAGAGGAGACAGGAGCAATGAATCCCGGATAAATATGTTTCCCGATTACCTCAATCATTTTTCCTTGCTTACGAGTAGCACCTTGACCCACCTCGGTAATTTTTCCGTTTTCAAAAATGAGATAGCCACTTTCAATAACAGTTCCATTACCTATGTGAATTGTAGCACCCGACAAAATGATGGTTTCTTGTTGCGCAGTAGCAGGGGTTTGTTGAGCCCAAACGTGAAGCCCAATACTTATAATAGTTGCTAAGAGTATATTTTTTAAGATTCTCATAATGGCTTAGTTTAAGGTTTCACATTCAAAATCGATTCTATCTTTTTTCATAGGTTCTCGGGTTTTACCACCGCCCGATTTTTCTGAAAGCATCCATTTTATCAATTTATTTTTTTCGGCTTTAATAGCTTCTCTCTTCGCTTTATCGGCTTCTAAATCGAAATAAACCGTACCATCAATAATCGTTTTTTCGGCTTTTGCGTAAATGGAAAGGGGATGGTCTGTCCATAACACCAAGTCGGCATCTTTTCCTTCTTTAATACTGCCGGTACGGCTATCTCAGTGTAAGAGTTTTCCGGGATTGATGGTGCCCATTTTCCACGCTTCGGCTTCGTTCATTCCACCGTATTTTATAGTTTTAGCGGCTTCCTGATTCAATCTTCGGGACATTTCATCATCGTCACTATTAATGGCTGTGGTAACACCGGCTCGGCTCATAATAGCTGCATTAAAAGGGATGGCATCGTTTACTTCATATTTGTATGCCCACCAATCACTGAACGTGGAACCACCTACTCCATGGGCCGCCATTTTATCGGCTACTTTGTAACCTTCCAGAATATGGGTGAAAGTGTTCACTTTAAAATTGAATTTTTCGGCCACTTTCATTAGCATATTAATTTCACTTTGTACATAACTGTGGCAACTAATGTAGCGTTCCCCATTTAAAATCTCGGCAAGTACTTCCAGTTCTTCATCATATCTGTAGGGTTTTCCACTTTTCTTAACGGCATAGTATTCTTTTGCTCTATTGAAGTAATTCACATACAATTGTTCTACTCCCATACGGGTTTGCGGAAAACGGTTAAAACTCTGCCAATTGCTTTGTTTTACATTTTCTCCCAAAGCAAATTTGATAAACTTCGGACTATTTTTATAGAGTAAGCCATCGGCTTCTTCGCCCCATTTTAATTTGATAATCGCCGAACGGCCTCCAATAGGGTTTGCCGAACCGTGCAAAATTTGAACACTGGTAACACCTCCGGCGAGATTTCGGTAAATATTAATGTCTTCGGGATTGATAGCATCTTCAATTTTTACCTCTGCAGAAGAATTTTGTCCTCCTTCATTAATACCCAATGCCGCAATATGCGAATGTTCATCGATAATTCCTGCGGTAAGGTGTTTTCCGGTGGCGTCAATTACGATAGCTCCGGAAGCGCTTAGGTTTTTGCCTACTTTTTCAATTTTACCATTTTTTACCAACACATCGGTGTTTTCCAAAATCCCTGCATCCTCGCTGGTCCAAACCGTAGCATTTTTGAACAACATAGTTTGGGGTTTTGGTTTTGTGGTAAAACCATAGCCCACATTGGGGTAGGTAAGTGGTAGAATTTCAGGAAGGGTATTTTCTTCTTTTTTGTCCTTTTCCGCTTCTTTAGCATCACCCGTCCTTACAGCAGTAAACGTGGTTTCGGAACCGTTGGGCAATACTATTTTCCCGGTAAAATTAGTTCCTGAGGATGGAATTAATGCTGTGGCACGGTTGAGTTCTTTGGCATCGTCTTCAAAAGAAAAAGTAACCCAATTACTGTCGTAACTAATTTTTGAAGTTCGCTTCAGCGTATCTTGTTTTACTTCAATTTTGGGTTTTGAAAGGTCTCCCGAGAGTGTCATTTCGTAGCTTTTTCCACCTACTGAAAGCGTATAAACACCCCGAATATCTTTTTGGTCTTTGTCGTTAATGATGTGCTTTTTGCCTTGCACCCAGTTTTCGTATAAGGTGGTTTCTTTGTCAAAAATATCACCGGAAGCGATTAAAAAGTTTGCCCATTTACCGGCTTCCAATGTTCCTAAAGAATTGGTTTGTCCCAATAGTGAAGCAGGAACCGTAGTTAAGGCTTCCAAAGCTTTGGTTTTATTGAAACCATATTCAATGGCTTTTTGAAGATTTTTTGAAAATTCTGAAACTTTATCCAATTGAAAGGTAGTTAGTGCGAAGGTTATTCCATTTTCAGTCAAGACTTTTGGGTTTTGTGGGGCTTGGTTCCATTCGCGCATATCGGCCAAATCAATATATTTCGCAAAATAGGGGTTACTTACATCGTACGCTGCAGGAAAATTGATAGGAATAATGTATTTCGCATTTGTTTTTTTAATGCTTTCGATAGCTTCGTATTCATCACCGCCACCTACAATGATATAATTTGCATTAAATTGATCAGCAATTTTATCGGCTCTAAGGTCGTTTCCTTTGTTTCCTGCTTCAAAAAACGAAATTCGGTTTTTGTTTTCAATCATAGCTTCCAAAGAACGGTCTTTCGTTTTACTGTTTCCTTTGGCATACCAATCCATATCGCTATACATTTGTTTAAGTAAGGCAATGGATCCCATTAGAGAGGAAGGATAGGATTGATTGCTGGTCACACTTTTTTCAAAGGAAAAAAATTGTCCGGACTGATCATTTAAAATTCGGGTAGCATCCCCGGCTTCGTCATTGAGTGCCACTAAAACACCCGTGCCACGCGCAATACCATCCATTAGGTGTGTGTTGACAACGCCAAAACCCAACTTTCGTAATTCTTCAGCGTCTTTTCCGGCGTATTTAAAACTGCCAATCCCTTTTTGTTCGGCCAAAATATGATCGTTCCAGTAAAACCCTTCCCGGGAGGCATCATATTGAGGCGATCTTCCGCCTCCTTGTCTTTTGGGTTTTTCAATTCCGAAACTGGTATAGCTATCAATAAAAGAAGGATAGACATATTTCCCACCTAAATCTATAGTGATGCAATTTTTAGGAATGTTAACAGTACTTCCTGAAGCAACCACTTTTCCGTTCTGTATAAGGAGGGTGCCATTTTTAATGAGTTGTGTAGGAGTAACATAGAGGGTGGCATTGGTAAAGGCAACATAGTTGTTGTTTTCTTCCTTAACACCGTCATTTTTGGGGAAATAATCCTGAGCGTTTGCCATTCCACAAAAAAGGAGAAGCAAACTTAGCATGCATATTTTTTTCATCTGAAAAAGGTTGGTTAAATAACTTTTAAAGATAGTAATGTAGATTTAATTTCCTTTATAAAAGAGACTCCTTTAACAAGATGTTAAGAGAAATTACAATGGCTTATCTTCAAAATAATTGACCACCAGAGCGACCATATAGCTATAGCTTTCAATACCTTTACTTTGGTTATTGGCTTTTAAAAATTGATCCCAAAATATTTTTGAAAGGTTTTCAAAAGGATTTTTATACGATAACCAAAACTCACGCATTTCACGGTAGCTTTCGAGTATTCCAAAATTTACGGTGGGTAAAATTTCTTCATAAGCTGCCATGTCTCTACGGGCCAATTCATTAAGGCAATACCGCAGTGCAATAATATACCCCGTGTATTGAATATAGGGGTCTTCATTGTGCAATGTGGCGAGGGTAGCAATAAAATTAGCTTCATTTTCTGCGGCATAGCCAATTTGATGGGCCTGTTCGTGACAGGCCACGACAGGAAATTTATAGCTTTTTATAAGCCGGTTTACTTGCGCTTCGCCGGTAAAAGGATTGTAATACCCACTATACCCCATATACGTAAGACCCAAACTCCAACCACTTTTCTTAATGCTGGTAGGCGAATAACTTAAATTAGGGTACTCTTTTTCAAGGTTTTGATACCCATGTATAGATTTATCAAAAATTTCCTTTTGCGAGTAGGGGAGGTCTATTTTGGTACTGTCGTTAAAACCCAGCGAACGATGAACTTCGTTACTTTTTGTAATTAACTTTTGGGTGGTTTCTATAAGCTCTTCAGTAGTGTAATCATGATTTAGAGCTAGCGTTTTATGTAAAGCAGGGCGTAAATAATTAAGACCCCAAACCAAATTAAAAACAGCATAGGCAATAGAGAGTGTGGCTACGATATCTACAAAAAACCAAACGGGTTCTTTGGTAAGTCTCCTGAAGTTTTTTACCAGCCACCGTATTGCTAAAAACACTAAAACGATATAAAAAATATCTCCTACAGAAAATGGAATCCACCCAAAAATATAGCGTAATAATTTTGAAATATATGGGTAAACACCTTGACTGTAATACCTTTCAATAAAATCTGGAAAATTTCTAAGGATTCGTAATGCAATAATCTGAACAACCAATGAGGCGGCTAATAGTAATCGTGTTCTTTTTTGCATGTTCAAACATACAAAGAAATCTTTTACCTATAATTTTCTAAAAGAAGAATATGAAGTACTTTTGAAGTCTTCTTAAAATTTATATCATGAACGAAGCCATTAGAAATTTAGAACCTAAAGAAGTTTGGAATCATTTTGCCGACTTAAACGCAGTGCCCCGCGCCTCCAAAAAGGAAGAAAAAGTGATTCAATTTATGAAAGACTTTGGCGCAAAACTAAACTTAGAAACGATGGAAGACGAGGTTGGTAATGTCATTATCTGTAAACCTGCAACCCCTGGGATGGAGGATAGAAAACCTATTGTAATGCAATCTCACTTAGATATGGTGCATCAAAAAAATAATGACACCCAATTCAATTTTGACACACAAGGAATTGAAATGCTAATAGACGGCGATTGGGTTCGTGCCAACGGCACTACGTTGGGAGCCGATAATGGCCTTGGGGTAGCCACCATCATGGCTATTTTAGAAAGTAACACGATACCACACCCTGCATTGGAGGCATTGTTTACTATTGATGAAGAAACAGGTATGACGGGAGCCATGGGGTTAAAAGGAGGATTGTTACAAGGTGAAATTCTTCTCAATTTGGATACCGAAGAGGACGATGAAATAGGAGTAGGGTGTGCCGGAGGTGTCGATGTTACTGCACAAGGGAGCTACCAACAAGTAAACCCCGCTATTAATGCCGAAGGGTATAAAATTACGTTGAAAGGGTTACAAGGAGGGCATAGTGGCATGGATATTCATAAAGGCTTGGGTAATGCCAATAAATTGATGAATAGAATATTACAGGCTACCATAAATTATATTGAGATAGGTGAAATTAAAGGCGGTAGCTTACGCAATGCCATTCCTAGGGAAAGTGAAGTAATTGTTGCGGTTTCTTCAGAAGATCGTGAAGATTTTCATGATGCTTTTAAAACTATAAAATCCAAAATAATAAATGAATATCAACTCCTTGAGCCATCTCTTAGTATTTCGTTGGAAGAAGTGAATCCTCCTCAAAAAGTAATGAGCAGTGGTGATGCTGCTAAATTAGTGGAAGGATTGTATGGAGCTCACAACGGAGTTTTTAGAATGAGTCCGGCGATTGAAGGATTGGTGGAAGCCTCAAACAATGTGGCAAAAGTGTTGGTTGAAAATGGACACATAAAAATTGACTGTTTAACCCGTTCTTCGGTGGAGTCTTCCAAAGAAGATTTGGCTTTGGCATTAAAAGCAGTTTTCAATTTATCAGGCTACGATGTTACTTTTAAAGGCGAATATCCGGGTTGGGCTCCCAATATGCAGAGCCCTATTTTGAAAGTAATGGAGCAAATTTATAAAACTATGAATGGTGAAAACGCACACGTAGCGGCTTGTCATGCAGGTTTAGAATGCGGTATCTTAGGGCAAAACTACCCCAATATGGATATGATTTCTTTTGGCCCCACCATTAAAGGTGCTCATTCCCCCGATGAGCGTGCCAGTATTTCTTCCATGCAGAAGTTTTGGAAATTTGTTAAGGCAATTCTGAAAGAAATTCCAAAGAAATAGGAAATAAAAAAAGCCGCATATTTTGCGGCTTTTTTTAGTATCAAATTTAATTATTCAGCTAGTCCAACCAATTCCAGTTCAAACATTAAATCGGTATCTGGCGGAACAATTACTTGGCCCGTTCTTGGATCTCTTAATCCTTGTGCCCCGTAGCCTAAATGAGAAGGAATAAACAAGGTTGCTTTGTCTCCTATACTCATTTGCAGTAATCCTTCTCTAAAACCGGCAATTAATTGCGCATCTTGGCTGTATTGTGCACGGGTAGGCCCATATTGGTTCGCATCCGCTCTTCTGTGGTCGAATGTATCGTATTTTTTTGCAATATCTTCAGAACTTGTGTCTAATAATCTTCCGTCTGCAAAAAACCCATTATAATTAATTTTTACCCAACTTCCTTCAGTAGGTTTCATACCTTTTCCTTTTTGGTTCCAGTAAATTTGTAATCCCGATGGAAGGGTTTCGGCTTGTTTTTTAAGAATATCTAACTCTGCCACGGTACCGGCAGCAATTTTTAACAACTCGGCCTCTTTTTCTTTCTGAATTGCCTCCATTTTCTCCATTTCGGCAGTAAATGAAGGAGCGGTTACTTCTTTGGAAATAATATTTATTTGTTGAATAATTACAGGATCCACAGGCTTGTCTCCCGGCTTACTGGTGGCTACCGAACCTATTGAATCGACCACTTCCTGACCTAATACAATCTCTCCAAAAACCGAATGTTTTCCATCTAAACTCTGCCACGGTACCGGCAGCAATTTTTAACAACTCGGCCTCTTTTTCTTTCTGAATTGCCTCCATTTTCTCCATTTCGGCAGTAAATGAAGGAGCGGTTACTTCTTTGGAAATAATATTTATTTGTTGAATAATTACAGGATCCACAGGTTTGTCTCCGGGCTTACTAGTAGCTACCGAACCTATTGAATCGACCACTTCCTGACCTAATACAATCTCTCCAAAAACCGAATGTTTTCCATCTAACCATGGGGTGTCTTTTAAAGTAATAAAAAACTGACTTCCGTTAGTGCCGGGGCCCGAATTTGCCATGGACAAAATTCCTTTTTTACTGTGTTTTAAATTATCACTAAACTCATCTGGAAATTTGTAACCAGGGTTTCCGGAACCAGTTCCTAAAGGATCACCGCCTTGAATCATGAAATCTTTAATGATACGATGAAATG